>JAGVKY010000068.1 GCA_020050175.1 Parachlamydiales bacterium | reverse complement strand
ATCATTTTGAAATCATATTCAAAATCGATCCAAAATTGCTTAACACCTTGAACAAAAGACATAAAACTCCCAATAAGTATGGGTTATAGATACCACAAACACAAAATTTAGAAAACAGAAATAAAAAAATTAATTTAAATCTTAATTAATTTTGCAGAACTCTGATTTGAGCTTCTGTCCAGTAATTACTTTGCCATGGAACTCTGGCACTGATTTGAACGAACCAAAGAAGAAGACTAAGGGCAAGACTTTTGATGCGCGCCCATAAGATTTCAGCTTTGGCTAAATTCCGAACATATAGGGAATAGGCAACAAATGGACCAAGAACTGCTTGTTTGAAAAGGTTGCCTATAAGACGAAATTTCCTGTCGATAATCCCTTCCTCTGGCAAAAGGGAACGGACAATGGCTTTTGCTAGAGCCGTACCCGAACTTAAACCGTTATTCAAACTACGGAAGAAAGGGACACCAAAGGCAGCATCTCCTACGAGACACCAAGTCACTTCCTCTTCCTCTTTGACAACTTTTTTACTCGAATAAATCCCAAGGCGGGTCACTGTGATTTTTTCTGAATCAGGGACTCTAACTTCTCCCATTTGAGCTTTTATATTCATCCAAAGATGGATATTTTTTGAAACTTCCTCATGAATAAGCTCTTCGTTCGCGAATGTATAGGGGTGTTTGAAGTTCGCATCTTGCATATGCTCATACTTCTTACGATCAATAAACAGCCGTAAAGTAATGGCCGTTTTGCCCTCTTTTTCTCTTCCCACATATTCTTGGGCAATGGCCCCCATCTTCTTTAAAGTGGGATAGACCCCTTTGACAAAATCTAGCCGTTTTCCTTGCCCAACAACTTCATATTTCACGTCGACGATATATTTAAGGTCTCCCTTGTCATCGATCTCGTTGTTGAAAATCTCTTTTCGAACGGTACTATGAGCCCCGTCTGCTCCGACAATCACCTTTGCATTTGGGTACATCGCTCGAAGAGAACGGGGATCCTTTACTTCAACATTCTTTTGAAGGTCTATCCCTAATTCCTTAGCTAACCCCTCCAACTTTTCTTCAATCGTGTTGGTTTTAACATTCTTTGTGGTCAGAAATTCTTTAACCAACGCTTGAAGCCTAGGATCTTTGGGAATCCCTTTAAAGGAACGGCTGCTTAAACTGAGGACGTGAGAACGGAGATAATTGTCATACCGTTCGAGAACGGTAATCGGCAGTTCTGGGTTGAGTAATTTGGCCTGAACAGCAGTCCATAAACCCACAGGACCTGCCCCAACTACAAGAACTTTAGGAATTAGATTCGGAACTATCGCAGCCATAAATAAATAAATCATTATAAGCACTTTAAAAGTTTTTCTTCAAGTAGCCATCTTGTTATAATCCGCACTGATGGAACGGCCGCTGGTATTGAAGAACGTGAGGGTTCACAACCTCAAAGGGGTGGACCTCGAACTGCCACCGGGCGAACTGATCGTTTTCACTGGGGTATCGGGTTCCGGAAAGTCCTCTTTGGCTTTCGACACAATTTATGTGGAAGGACAAAGGCGATACATTGAGTCGCTCTCCGCTCAAGCAAGAAGAGAGCTGGGAGAATTTCCTAAGCCAGAGCTCGATCATGCAGCTGGTATCACCCCAACCATTTCCATTGAACAGAAGACGAAGAGTCTTAATCCCCGCTCGACAGTTGGCACCTTAACGGAAGTCTATGACTACTTGAGGGTGTTGTACGCCAAGGTCGGAACTCCCTATTGCCCTATCTCAGGTAAACCGCTAAAAGCTCAAAGCCGCGACCAGATTATCCATGCTTTGCAGCGGCGGGAAAACCAAGAGAAAGTCTTACTTCTAGCGCCGGTTTTACGGAGCAAAAAAGGGGAGCTCAAAGATGAGCTCGAGCTGCTCAAAAAAAAGGGATTTCTTCGTGTTCAGATTGATGGTCAACTCTACCATCTGGATGATCTCCTTGCTTTAGATAGCAAGAAAGCCCACGACCTCGATCTGGTCATTGATCGGATCACCCTCTCTAAAGAAAACAAATCTCGTATTGGCGAAGCTGTCACCCAAGCCTTGGAATGGGGCAAGGGGATGTTGATTGTTCAGCCAGTTGATGGAGGAGAAAGCGAACTTTTTTCCTTATCGGCCTATTCCGAGGAGGCAAAAACCTCCTACCCACCTCTCGATCCTCAAGATTTTTCCTTCAACAGCCCAAAAGGGATGTGCCCGACTTGCCATGGGTTAGGTGTCGTCCAGGAATTCGATATTGAAAAAGTGATCGATCCTGAAAAATCGATTCTTGAAGATTGTTGCGAAGTTGCAAGTTCAGCAAAAACGGTCCGTTTCGGCAATATTTACCGCCATTTAGCCGAAACTTATGATTTTTCGCTCAAAACCCCGTGGAAAAAACTTTCGGCAGAAGCCAAAAAGATTTTCCTCTTTGGGACCGGAAAAAAATGGCACCGGTTCCGGTTTGTCCACCCAGAAACTGGATCTACTTGGGTCGACCATCTCCGTTGGGATGGTGTCTTTGCCGAAGCTAAAAGACGCTACATGGAAGCAAAAAGCGACTTTTACCGGCAAAATATCGAAAAGCTTTTCATCGAAATGACCTGCCCAACTTGTCAGGGATCTCGGCTGCAAGCTTACCCTGCTGCTTGTCGTTACCATGGGCTCACTCTATTTGAACTCGTCGAAGGTTCGATCGAAGAGGGCTTAACCTTCTTCTCACAACTAAAAATCTCCCCCGAAGAAGAGGAAATAGCTGGCGAAATCATCAAAGAGATCAAAGAACGGCTCACTTTTCTTGTCCGCGTTGGCCTTGGTTATCTTTGCTTGAATCGGGGCGCCCCTACACTCTCAGGTGGAGAGGCTCAAAGGGTCCGTTTAGCTTCCCAAATTGGGGCTGGGCTAGTGGGTGTCACCTACATTCTTGACGAGCCCTCGATCGGCCTTCATCCCCAAGACAACGGCGCCTTGATCGAAACCCTCAAAACGCTCCGAGATCGGGGCAATCGGGTGGTTGTTGTCGAGCATGATGAAGAGACGATTCTTTCTGCAGACCATATTGTTGATGTCGGACCAGGACCTGGTATCTTGGGAGGCGAAGTTCTTGTAAACGGCACTCTCAAGGATCTTTTAGCTTCGAAAGAATCGATTACAGGGGCCTATTTCCGCGGCGATCGGAAAATCGAACTCCCCAAAAAACGGCGCAAGGCGAAAAAAGGGTCGATCGATCTGATCGGGGTCACTCATCACAATCTTAAGAAAGTCGATGTTTCTTTCCCCTTAGAAAAGTTTATTGCTGTTTCTGGTGTCTCGGGGTCAGGAAAATCTTCTCTTCTTTTAGAAACTCTCTTTCCTTTTCTCTCGAATAAGCTGCAAAAAAGTCTCCTTCCTGTGGGGAAATTTGAGAAAATCAAAGGGGATAACCTCATTGATAAAGTCATTGGGATCGACCAAACACCGATTGGCCGCAACCCCCGATCGAACCCAGGGACCTACATCAAGGTTCTCGATTTGATCCGGGATCTCTTTGCTTCCCTCCCAGAAAGTAAGATCAAGGGGTATGACAAGGGGCGTTTTAGCTTTAACGTCAAAGAAGGCTCATGCCCAGGTTGCCACGGAATGGGGATGATCCGAGTCGATATGGACTTTTTGGAAGAGGCTTGGGTCGAATGCCCAACGTGTGAAGGAGAGCGCTTTGATTCTGCCACACTTGCGATCACCTACAAGGGAAAATCGATCTCCGATATTCTAAACTCTGAGATCCGCGAACTCCTCCCCTTCTTTGAAAACCATAAGGACATCCATCATCGTCTTAAAGCACTTGCCGACGTAGGCCTTGATTATCTAAAGCTCGGTCAAGCCTCCCCTACCCTTTCGGGTGGCGAATCTCAGCGGGTCAAGCTGGCGAAAGAGCTCCTCCGCCCTTCCACAGGGAAAACACTTTATATCCTCGACGAACCGACAACAGGGCTCCACTTAGCTGATGTCGATCGCCTCCTTAAAATCCTCCACCGACTGGTTGATGAAGGGAATACTCTGATTGTGATCGAACACAACATGGAGTTTGTCAAAACAGCCGATTGGGTGATCGAACTTGGCCCAAAAGGTGGAAAAGCGGGAGGGAAAATTATCGCTGAAGGGACTCCAGAAGATCTCCTTAAGCTTAAAACACCCACTGGCCTTGCCCTCAAACCCCTTTTAAGCGGCCTCCCCTACCCTATCCCCGCGAAACAGAAAAAAGAAATTTCCCTTGATGTTGGCTTTATCACGATCAAAGGGGCTGAACAAAATAATCTAAAGCACATTTCTCTTAAGATTCCTCGTGATCAGATCACCGTTTTCACAGGGCCCTCTGGAGCAGGAAAAAGCTCCCTTGCGCATGACACCCTCTTTGCAGAAGGACAACGTCGTTACACCGAATCGCTCTCCCCTTACGCTCGGCAATTTATTGCGCAAATGCCAAAGCCGAAAGTGGAAGCGATTGAAGGTCTTTCCCCTGCGATTGCCATCGAGCAAAAATCGGGCAGCGGAAATCTCCGCAGCACGATCGGAACGATGACCGAGATCCACGACCTTCTACGCGTTCTTTATGCCTCCTTAGGAATCCCCTATAACCCTGTTACTGGCAACAGACTGCAAGAAATCCGGCCCGAAACTCTTCTCAAAGGACTTGAAGGATTGGATGAGGGAACTCGTCTCGTTGTTTTGGCTCCTTTGCAGGTCAAACGAGGCGACGATTGGATTGCCTTTTTAAAAGGTTGGCAACAAGGGGGCTTTCAACGGATTTATCTGAATGGTGAGTATTACCATCTAGATGATCCAGAAATGCCGATCGACAAAATCCCCTTTGATCCTAAGCAAAAGCAAGAGCTTTACCTCGTTGTCGACCGTCTCCGCCTAAGTGAAAGTGAAAAACCACGCTTTCAAGAAGCCATTGAAAGTGCCGCAAAAGTTGGAAGAAAACGGTTAGCCCTTTTAATCGAAGACAAAATCTCTAACTACTATCTCGATTTTGCAGACCCTGTGACAGGAGAAACGTTCCCTCCAATCACCCCAAAATCGTTTGCCTTCAACCTCCCTGAAGGGTATTGCCCCACTTGTGCTGGAACGGGTGAAGATGTCGGCGCTGACCTTCTGCATCAAGAAGAGCTCATGGCCATGACGATCCGGCAAATTTTTGATCTCTTCTTTGGTAAGCCAGGAAGAGTCCTCCTGAAAGCGCTTGAAAAGAAAGTTGACCCCCTTTCTTTATTGGAGGATTTGACAACAAGAGAAGCCGCCTTTCTTTTAAAAGGTGGAGACACCGAAAATATCCACTGGAAAGGGCTCGAAAAAGGGCTTGAGATGTTAGCCAGAGTGGGTCCTAAGAGAGTGAAAGAGATTCTTGCCCCTCTCATGAAGCACCATGTATGCCCTACCTGTCAGGGATCGCGCTTAAATCCAGTTTCTCGTGCAGTGCAGTTAGCAGGCAAAACCCTACCAGAGATTACCTCTCAACCTCTTGACCAACTCCCCGCTTTCTTTGAAACGGTTCATCCCCCTTATCCTTTTCTGGTTGAGATGATTGAGACCCTGCAGAAAAAGCTCCGCTTCTTGATGGAGATTGGGGTCGGTTATTTGAGTCTTGATCGAACATCCACGACCTTGAGCGGTGGTGAGGTGCAAAGAGTCCGACTCGCAAGACAGCTTGGTAGCGGCCTCACAGGCGTTCTCTACATCCTGGATGAGCCGACAACGGGTTTACATCCCCAGGATGTTGATCGTCTTAACCGCACCCTGATTCGACTAAAAGAAGAAGGGAACACCTTAGTGATTGTGGAGCATGATCCCCTCACCATGGCGATTGCTGATCATTTAGTCGACTTTGGTCCTAAAGGGGGAACAGGGGGAGGAAGAATCATCGCGGAAGGGAGCTATTCTCACCTTTTACAACACCCCCATTCGGAAACAGCTCTCTATTTGTCCGGCAAAAAAACGCTACCCCGCCCGACCAAGAGGAGAAAATCGAAAGAACGCTTTAGCCTAAAGAAAGGCAATCTATACAACCTTCACCATGTAGATATCGATTTTCCTGTAGGTTGCCTCTCTGTCATTACTGGAGTTTCTGGCTCTGGTAAATCAACATTTTTGCACTCGCTTCTCGCCCCACTTGCTACTGAAGCTTTAAAAAGGGGAGGAAAATATGCCACACCCCTTGGCTCGTTTGAAGGTGGTAATTGGGATCATGTTGTCCTTCTCGATCAAAATCCTGTGGGGATGACCTCCCGTTCAGATGTAGGGACCTATGCTGCCGACCTTCTTCCTAAGATCCGAACCTTCTTTGCCCGTTTGCCAGAAGCCGAAATAAGGGGTTTACAGCCTCGTCATTTCAGCACGAACCACCCAAAAGGGATGTGCTCGAACTGTTTTGGCCTTGGTTATAGAAAGGTCGACCTCCTGTTTTTGCCTGCTGTCAAAGTGCCCTGCGATGTTTGCCAAGGAAAACGGTTAAACCCCGTCAGTCTTGAAGTCAGTTATAAAGGTCTCGATTTCGGCGATATCTTAAAATTGACTGTAGAAGAGGCCTCCCACGTCTTTGAAGTCCATCGACCGATTAAAAAAACCCTCGATGTCATAAAAGCTGTCGGCCTTGATTACGTTAAGCTAGGACAAGAGATGCAAAATCTTTCCCTAGGTGAATCGCAACGGATAAAACTTGCCCGAGAAATCGTTAAAGGGGGTCGAGGCAAATCGCTCTTTCTTCTCGACGAACCGACTCTTGGCCTCCACTTTTCCGATGTAGAAAAACTCCTCGTCCTGCTTCACAAGCTTGTGGATCAAGGACACACGGTCGTCGTCATTGAGCATCATCTCGGTGTCATTGAATCTGCTGATTACATTGTCGAAATGGGGCCAGGCGCTGGGGCCTCTGGCGGCAAAATCATCGCCGCCGGCACTCCCGAACAGATCGCCAAATCCCCTTCTAGCGTCACCGCCCCCTACCTAAAACTTTAGTCATTTAATATAAAAGATTTAGACATCAAAACATCTCCTTAACATTTGTTTTTTATAAATAAAACTAAACAAGAAATAGGTGTTTATGTCCATACCCAGCGGAAAAGAGAACATAGGAAAAATTGAAGAGAATTTTGGCAACATCTACCCCTCCTTCGAAACCTTACAAAAAATAGTTATCCCCAAAATCCACCAAATCACCGAATTATTTAAAGCGATGACTAAGGTAGAGCAAGATCCTTACTACAAAGGAGCTTCAAAAGGTTTGAAAGCTCAGTTTTTGGAGGATCGAAAAGACTCCTTTGTCCACCAGGTGACTGACCATCTAGAGGATCTTCATGTGTTTCGTAAACGTCCCTTGTATCATGAGATCACAGAGACTCTTAGCACCTTGAAGAGAGCAAAAAGCCCTTCAGAAAACAAAGCAGCTTTAGAGAAGTGCCTCGAGACAGCAGCCCATCTTTCAGAATTTGAGAAATACTTAAAAGAATTAACTCCAAAAGCATTGAGCAAAACGACAGTGGCCACACCACAAGAACTAAAGGAGAGACTAACTGCAGCCGAAACAATAGCCAAATGTCTCCATACAATTATCACTACCGACGAAGCCTATTTAAGTCGAGCAGAACCCACAAATATCAAACCTGAAGATGTGAGGATGATTGGCACACCCATGAAACACCTCTCTTCAGATGAGATCTTCTCAGCCCTTAGAAAACTTCCTGCGGATGTTTTCAAAAACTATTACAATTTATTTAATGAGATTCAAGGGCAATTTTTTGATTCGGACAACAATCATGAGGATAGGATGGAGTCTCTGAAAGAGGATTTGGAGATGATCAAAGAAATGGAGAAAGTCGTAAACAATTATGTTGATGCATTAAGAGCACTAGAGGGACAAGAAGATGCCTTAAAAGTCCTCAATAGTGCTTCTTTGGCACAATTATCCGCTGTTGAGCATAAGAAAATAAGACCTCAAAGAACAGATAAAGCAGAAGGTATCTAATCCTTTCACTAACCAATTATTTTGTTTTTTACCAGTAAGAAGTGAGTGGAAAGATGCGGCGTTGTTGAAAAACTCCTAAATTGAAGGTGGCCTCCCCCTTACTTCAGATTTTTCAATTTAAATCTTTCCTCTTCGCGGCATTCCTTGTTTGGTT
>JAGVKY010000118.1 GCA_020050175.1 Parachlamydiales bacterium | reverse complement strand
TGACAGATTTTGGGGGAGGGGGTAGAGTCCGGAATTGAGGGCCACATGGTAAAACCTTTGCGACGTGTAGCGATTTCGGGAGGAGCTGGGCAAATTGCCTACAGCTTGATCTTTCGGATTGCCAATGGCGAATTATTTGGGGATGACACACCTGTCTCTCTCCATCTTCTTGAGATCGAACAAGCTATACCTTCGCTTCAGGGTGTCAAGATGGAGCTCGAAGATTGTGCTTTGCCTCTTTTGCAAGAGGTTAAGATTGAGTCGAGTCCTTACAAAGCCTTTGAGGGTGTAGAGCTCGCTCTCCTTGTTGGAGCTAAGCCCCGCGGCCCTGGGATGGAAAGAAAAGATCTTATGTATGAAAACGCTAAGATCTTTGTGGAGCAGGGGAGCGCTCTCAATCAAGTTGCAGATTCCGACTGTAAAGTGATTGTCGTCGGCAACCCTTGCAACACCAATTGTTTGATAGCGAGAGAAAAAGCTCCCAAGTTAAAGAGGGACAATTTTTTTGCTATGACAAGGCTCGATGAGAATCGGGCACGCTCACTTCTAGCTCATAAATTGAATATGGCTGTAGCTGATATTCGGAAGGTAGCCATCTGGGGCAACCACTCTTCTACGCAAGTGCCTGATATTTTTCATGCAGAAGTAAAGGGAAAGAAGATTTCCTTTGAACTCTCTGATCTAAAATGGCTAGAAGAGGATTTTATCAAAAAGGTCCAAGGAAGAGGAGCCGAGGTGATTCAAGCTCGAGGCAAATCTTCGGCCGCTTCTGCAGCGCACGCCATTGTCGAAACAGCTCAGTTTGTTTTAGGGCTTTATTCCTCTGACGACTGGTTTTCGGTTGCTCAAACAGCTAAAGGCAACCCTTATGGTGTGAGAGAAGATCTTATCTACTCGTTCCCCTCCCTATATGAAGGAGGAAAAGTCAAACCAGTTCCCCATATACAAAATAATGATTTCATCCAAAATAAGATGAAGGCAAGCGAGCACGAACTGGACGAAGAATTCGAACAAATTTTGTATTATTTGAGGTAGGCGATGGATTCAGAAGTTCTTTTTACAATCACTCGTGAAAACCTCGATACAGGCTTAAGAGGCTATCCCATAGGAATAGTCACCACATCGACAGTCGATCCCGAAAATGGGCTTTATTATCGCGGGATCCCTGTCTCCGATATGGTTAACCGTAGTCCTGAAGAGCTTATTTTTCTTCTTTTTGAAGGTCATCTGCCTAAAGAGGAAGAACTGAAAGATTTTTCAGAAGAGTTGCATAAGCGGTCGACACTTCATCCCATTGCTAGAGAAGCTATTCTAAAACTACCAAGAGAGGCGAAGCCAATGGCGCTTCAATCGATCGCTCTCATGTTAGCAGGAACCTACGAGTCATCAGGCGATTGGAAAGAAGATGCTCTTAGACTTATCGCCAAAATGCCAGCTATAACCGCTCTAGTCATTAACCACCATGCAGGCTGGGGAGAAACTCCTCAAACTTCTAAAGAGAGGGGATTTGCAGAGACTTTTTTTGATTTATTACAGTTAAAGGGCAAATCCAAACAACTTTTGGAAGCCCTCAGGCTTTTTCTTATCCTCCACTTCGATCATGGGGGTGGCAATCTCTCTACCTTTGTGGGTAAGGCTGTTGCATCTGGATTAGAAGATCTTTTTGGTTCGATGGCAGCAAGCCTTAATGCTCTGGCAGGTCCCCGTCACGGAAGGGCCAACGAAGACTGCCTCGACTTCAACCAAGCGTTAATGAAAGAGCTTGGGGACAATTTTAATGATCAAACTCTGGAAAAAGCTTTAAGAGAGAGACTTGCAAGAGGGGATCTTGTGTTTGGCTTCGGTCATGCAGTTTTGAGAGTGGAAGATAGCCGCGCGAAAGTGCTCTACGATTTTGCTAAGGAACATTTTCCAGACAATCCTTTGATCAAATTTGCCCTCTCTTTAAGACAAGTCGGTCCTAAAATTTTAAAAGAAAATCCAAAGATCTCTTCACCCTACCCCAATGTTGATGCGATCTCTGGAAGCGTCCTCAGCGCAGCTGGATTCCCTTTTCCCATCTATTTTACCTCTCTTTTTGGTCTCTCTAGGGTTGTAGGTATCGCTATCCAAATTTACCATGAAAGAGTTGTAGCTCGCGGAGGAAAGGGTGTCCCGATCTATCGACCCAAATATATTTATCAAAAGTGAAAAATCACCAAGTTTACAGAAACTCTGAGCTGTCACACTTGATAGTCTTCAAAGTAGGTGGTAGCATCTAAATTGATGCATAGAACTCAGCTCTTATTTGTTTTTTTAGTTCTTTTTCTACTCCTCTTTCTTTTTCCTTTATTTTGGAGCGGGACGTTGGGAAGAGCTATTATTTTCCCTCTCTATTTGATGATAGGGCCGCTATTAGCGACTGCCATTGTTTTTGAAGGTCTCGGGAAAGGTGGCCAGATCAAGGATGCTGTACAAGAGAGGCTTTCACTTCTTCCTATAGCCCTCCTGATGTCCTTTGCAGGGGCTCTATTTTTTGCTGTTGTCTCTTTTCTCTCTTTGCTTTTTGAATGGCTAGTCCTAATTCCTGTCTTAGGGGCACTTATTCAAGTTTTTTTTATTGGATGGCCTCTTTTGATGACATTGCTGCTCATCGGGGGTCTATTGTTGAGTCTTCTTCTGATTTTCTTTGTAGCTCCGATTATTCAGAGAACGGGTTGGCACTGGCATCTGATTTCAAAAGAACTTGCATCTGATTTAAAAAGGTCTTGGTTTATTCCATTTTTATCAGCTGTCGGACCTGTTGCCTTAGCCATTTTTATCCTATGGCTCGCTTTTCCTTCCGTCTATCCTTACCTTCTCGCGCCGCAATCTCCATTTTTCGTTTTACAGTGGCTTTTTCTAACCCCGCTGATTGCCCTCTTTTTAGCCTACCCTATGGCCTATTTCTTCGATCAAAGCTCAAGATGGTCTTCCTCCCCGCATGAGATCAAATAAGGCCATCTGCCAGTTTTTTGGCGTAGAGGGCGTGGTAGAGTAACCCTCTGGAGCCGAGCCCTGTAAAGAGGGTGGTTTTGGAATCGATGGACTCGATGAGGGGAAGGTGATCATGGGTAGAAGCTCTGACACCTGCCATCACTTTTAAGACTTTGGCTTGAGAGAGGCCATTAATCATGCGATCAGCTTGGGGAAGTAGCTCTCGTTTTGCCCATTCAAGATCTGGAGCAACAGATGAGAAGTTTCTTTCATAGGTTGAGCCGATGATGCAGGTGCGACCTTTTGGGATGATGTATCCTGCCCCTAAAATGGGGGATTCAAGGGGGGAAAGGTGAGAGGGCCACTCGATTTCTAAAAGATGACCTTTGAGTTTTTGAAGAGGAATAAAAGGTGAGTCGCTTCCCATGCAGAGAATGATCTTGTCGAAAGTCTGCAAGGAAGAGAAATCTTCCACTTTTTGCTGAACGAGGATGCTCCCCTTTGATTTTAATTTTTCAAATAGGGCGGCGAGATAAGCGGGAGTATCGATGAGGTAACCCTCTTCGCACCAGAAAGAAGATTTTTTTCCCACTTGAGGAAATTGTTTTTCTGTTTCTTCAGGAGAGAGAGGTGCGAGCTCTGATTGCGAGGCAAGTCCCTCCCTCATTCTTTCATTAAAGGGGAGTCTTAGAATTCCCCCCTTTTTTTGAGGATAGACTTCGTTTAGAAGGGCGACAGTGGCCAGAAGCCCCTCCCACCCAAAGCGGCATAATTTACCCGACTGCCCAGCAAAAGGGTGCAAGAGTCCAGCGGCCATTCCAGAAGCTCCCCCTCCAATTCCTTTCGCGTCAAAAAGTGTCACTTCTCCTTTCTCAGATAGAAAGTAGGCAACAGCAAGACCAGCAAGGCCAGCACCAATAATCGCAATTTTCATTCGAAATAATTAACAAATACTATAATATTATTGATTTCCTATCTAAGGAGATAAAGATGATAACACCCATAGGATTGCTAAGATGTTCAGGTTTCTTAACCGAGATTCGGAGCTTTCTGCCTCATCTGGTTGAAAGAATAAAGGATTTCATTCCTCCTTTTTTAAACTCACCTTCAAAAACTGCACAACGAACAGTTAAATGGGTCACCGAAAAAGAGTTAGACCGCCTACGTTGGAAGAATTTAGCAGATCAACTAAAAAAACTCGAACAAAGCCCACGCGGCCAAAATCGTAGGGTAAAGTAGTCGCTCAATCAAATTTTTGGACTGAAGAAGGTCCCTTCTTAGCAGGAAATCATCTTTCCTCTTATTCCTGAAATACCCCAGTCAATGAAAAAGACCCCACACAAGCTAAAAACGCTTGGCTGAGGTCTTTTTAACTTTAGGGGGTAACTGGCTTACTCCTAACAAAGAACTTGTCGTGGATATCGGCCACTGCCGCGTGGCTAAGATCCCTTCTGAATTCGGACGAAGAGAACAAAGCATGAGCCACTTTGACGGTGTATTCCAATAGAGGTGGCTTTGCTACGACAAGATGGCGATGAATATCTTTGTGATAGACGCTACTCATCGTCGCCGGTTTTTTCCCGATGGCCTTAGCGAAAGGCTGCCAAGGGAACACACCAGCCGAAGGGTTTTCGTCTAAGTGGGCAAAAACTGCTACAGAGTAAGGAGCAAGTCTTCCGTGAGGAACATGCTGAGCCATGACTTTCATGATCCTTGTTGAAATCCGAAGATGCCTTGAAGTTCCTGGATTAACTAGGTCGTGGAAAAAATCGAATAATTGACCCTGTGACACCACTTCTTGGCCTACAGCATTAATAATTTTTGATTCTTTCGAATCTAAACTATTAACTGCAGCGAGGACCATATCACCAGCATAAACAGGCTGCATCTTCTGTTTTCCGGAGCCGATGATAAATTTAACCGGTAGTTTTGCTAACTGCTCGGGAGAAAAAGCATGTCCATTATCGATCCGATTTTCATCCATGTCAGTGTAGACAAGACCCGGTCTTAAGGCGATCGCAGGTGCACCCGCTTCTGCCATGACTTGTTCATCAGCTTTGGCGCGTGCTTGACCGTACTCATGCTCGGGTATGATGGAAGGTACAATGGAGGAGAAGTTAACATAAGCGCCCTCAGCTCCAGAAAATGAAAGTGCTTTCCTCAAGCCAATGGCTGAGGCAACAGCAGGACGACTATTGATATCATCAAGAGTATGCCCCTTTGGAGCTACAGCGCCACCAATTGTGTTAATAACACCCACAAAGTGATGGGATTTAGCGGCTTCCTTGGCGATTTGTTCCCAAGTATTTGGATCGATAGCCCCTTGGGTGGAAATACCAACCACTTTAAGATGGCGATGCCTGATTGGATGCTTCTGTTCGAACTTATGTTTATCTCTCACACAGGCAATCACATGATAACCATCATGAAGCGATTTCTTTATAAGACTCCCTCCAAGTTCAGCAGTAGCCCCTGTGATAATGACTGCTTTTTTTGGAATAGAGTAATAGTGATTATGCTCATGATCAGGATTGTGAACAAAATGAGCCTCTCGTTTTGAGGCGTGGTGGTAATGGCGGGCTCCGCCATACACAACTTTAGGTAAACTCCTATGGATTGATGTCATAATGATAAATCTCAGCTTTATTACTAGAATTTTAAGACTAAGACTTTAAATTGAGATTAAACTTAGATAAGGAATGTAAAAAGAGCCTTAATTAACCTTTTAATAATTGCTTTAGCCGGAAATTTTCCGAGTAGCAGGAATTTGTTATTTGGCGTAAATTCGCGATAGAGATGAGAGAGATTTGGCAGTTTTTAGCAGTTTTATTCGCGGGAGTCATTGTTGCTCTTTTGGCTGTTCTTTGGATGGTCAAAGGTGGTGACGATCGGGAAAAGAGAATGTACACCTACCAGGTGCTTCTTTCTCCCGATACAATTCAGACAATGAGCAACCGAGCGATCCGTTTGGATAAAGGGGAAGGCTCTTCGAGTTATTTGATAGACTCGATCCACTTTACTTTTTTAAATTCTGACACAAAAAAATGGGAAGAGCGACTAGTGGATATGGACCCCTATTCCAAATTTTTTGAGGAGATTGAGGCCGACCGGGGTTATCTAAAACCTTCCGATGAAACAATGCGCTCTTATCAAGGATCTTTGTCAAAACTGGCCTTTTTTGTAAAACAACGGTCTGCGGGGGAGATAAAAAATGATGTCGATCTTTTTCAGACTTTAGAGTTCAATTCTACAGGCAATGGCTACCGTATTGATCTTCATCTCGACCAATCTAATAGAGAGTGGGTCTATTTTAACCACTCGGGGATATTGCCCTTTGCAGTGGAGGTCTTAAAAAAATAATGGGGTCGTGTCTTTTTCTTGGGACGGGAGCATCGATGGGCATTCCTATGGTGGGGTGTGATTGCCCTGTTTGTCGTTCTGCAAATCCCAAAGATCGCCGTTTGCGTTGCTCGGCTCTTCTCAATATCGGCGGTAAGTTAATATTGATCGACACTTCCCCAGATTTCAGATACCAAGCTTTGAGAATTGGGCTTACTCGTCTTGATGGAGTCATTTGGACCCATGCTCATCAAGATCATTCTGGCGGAATAGACGATCTTCGTCCTTTGTTTTTAAGGAATCATCATTCCCTCCCTTGCTTACTGTCAGAGGCAACCTACAAAGACTTTAAAAATCGTTATAACTACCTTTTTTCTCCCCCAGATAAAAACAATCCTTCCCTCCGACCCAAATTTGATTTAAATCTTATCTCACAACAGGGGGAAATCGATTTTTTAGGTATTCCTATTGAGTTCTTTTCTTATTTACAGGTGGGGATGGAAGTGACAGGTCTAAGATTTGGACCTTTTGCCTATGTCACCGATCTTAAAGACTACGATGATTCTATTTTTGAACGACTAAAAGGGGTTGAAACACTTGTTGTAAGCGCCCTTAGGTACGAGTCTTCTCCTCTACATCTTACTCTAGACGAGGCAGTTGCTTTTGGCAAAACTGTTGGAGCTAAAAAAACTTATTTTACACATATGGCTCACGAGATCGGACATGATGAAGGGAGTCGCAGGCTTCCTTCTGGTTTTGCTCTTGCTTACGATGGGCTCGAAATCCCTATTCACTCATGATTTTTCCTACACAAGAAGAGAGACTGTCCACTGCCCTAATTCTCTCTTTCTATCACCAATCTAACCATAAGCCGATAAGTCTCGAGCACTTGGAAGAGCTAGAGCTCCTCTCTGAAACTTTTGGAGTGGAGATCAAAGCCAAAGAGGCTGTCTATTTGCGCGAGATCAACTCTGCGACTTACATCTCTACAGGTAAACTCGAAGAGTTTGTCGAACGGGTAAAAAACGAAAAAATCGATCTTGTCATTCTCGATGATGAGGTCACTCCAGCGCAACAAAGGAACCTCGAAACGGCCTTTAAATGCCGTGTTCTCGACCGTACAGAGATTATTTTGGGGGTTTTTGCCGAACGTGCACGGACAAGAGAGGCCCGTCTTCAGATTGAGCTTGCCAGTAAGACATACCAACTTCCAAGGCTGACGAGACTTTGGACCCACCTATCTCGTCAAAGAGGGACGGGCGGCGGAGGCGGGGGCGCTTATCTCAAGGGAGAAGGGGAGAAACAGATCGAAATCGATCGCCGGATCTTAAAAGATGAAATTACAAAGATCAGACGGGAAATCGACGATGTTACGGCGATACGGGAAGTCCAGAGAAGAGACAGAAAAAGGAGTCATATTCCGACATTTGCGATTGTTGGGTACACGAATGCAGGCAAATCGACCCTCTTAAATGCGCTAACTGGGGCTGATGTTTTTGTTGAAGATAAGCTCTTTGCTACCCTTGACACGACAACTCGAAGGTTAACACTCGGTAATCAACAGGAAATTCTTTTGGTTGATACCGTTGGGTTTATCCGAAAGCTCCCCCACCTTTTGGTGGCGGCTTTCAAAAGTACACTCGAAGAATCTCTCGAAGCAGATATCCTTCTACATTTAGTCGATGCAAGCCATCCCCTTGCAGAAGAACAAGCCAATACGACTGAGTCGGTCCTCGAAGAGCTCGGAGCCGGCGAGAAGCCTAGGATCTTTGTCTTTAATAAAATCGACAAGTGCGAAGATCCAAAAAAACTTCAGAAGCTAAAGATTGAATTTCCAAAACATGTTATGATCTCGGCCCTTCAAAGAGAGGGATTTGATGATCTTTTTTCTTTCATGGAGCAGGAGCTTAAATCGCTTAGGGAACAGGGCACTTTCCGGATCCCTCAAAGTGATTTTAAAATAGCAAGCGAGCTAATGCGCATTGGAACCCTGCTTAAAAAAGAATATGAAGAAAATGATGTCATCCTCCATCTCGAACTGCCGAGGTCAGCCTCCGGCAGATATGATAATTACCGTGTTGAGGAATGAGCCGTTTTAAAATAGTCTCCTTAGGGTGCAGAACTAACCAGTACGAAACAGAGGGGTATCGCCAGCAACTTACATCGATGGGATGGGAAGAATGTGAGGGTGTTGAAGAGGCCGATCTCTGTGTTGTTAACACATGCACTGTGACCGATGCAGCCGATAAAGAGAGTCGGCAACAAGTCAGGCAGCTTAAAAAAAAGAATCCTTCGGCCAAGATTGCAGTTACAGGCTGTTCTGTCGACGGAGACCCTGAGGGGTATGCGGGCATTGTGGACATTCTAAAGCGAAATCATGAGAAGGAAGAGCTGCTAACCCCCTTATTTCCCGAGCTTGAACATACCCCCTTTAAAATAGAGGGTTTTGAAGGCCACACAAGAGCCTTTGTCAAAGTTCAGGACGGGTGTAACTCCTTTTGTACCTACTGCGTTATCCCATATGTGAGAGGTCGCTCTCGTTCTCGAACTATTCCTGAGGTCGTTCAAGAAGTGGAGGGGCTTATAGGCAATGGCTTTCAAGAGGTTGTATTAACAGGGATCAATATTGGAGATTTTGAGGAAGGCCTCTCTAATCTTGTCAGAGAAGTGGATAAGATCCCCGGCTTGAAAAGACTTAGAATTTCCTCCATCGATCCTGACGAGGTCGATGAAAATCTAACTTCGGCCATTTTAGAAGGCAAAACTACCTGTCATTCGCTTCATCTCGTTCTCCAATCAGGCTCAAATGTTGTCCTAAAAAGGATGAACAGAAAATACACCCGTCAAATCTTTTTAGAGACTTGCCATCGTCTTCGCCGTGTCGCTCCCGATTTTACTTTCACAACCGATGTGATTGTTGGTTTTCCAGGTGAGACAGAAGCGGATCACCTAGAAACACTTTCGGTCATTGAGGAGATAGGATTTGCAAAGGTTCACATGTTTCCCTATAGCCCTCGTCAAAGAACAAGGGCAGCCCTTTATCCTAACCAGGTCCCCCAGGACATCAAGCAGCGAAGAAAAAAGGAAGTTCTAGAAAAAGCTAATGAAATTGCTTTTCTCCAGAGGGAGCCCTATGTAGGTCTTAAACTAGAGGTGCTTACAGAAGGACATGAAGGTAAAGGACATACAGCTAATTTTCTTCCTGTTGAAATAGAAAACCCCTTCCCTCCTCGCAATACACTTATTGCAGTTCAGATAGTTGCAAATACTCCCACCACTCTTAAAGGTATAACATTGCCAAAATAGAAGCCTAGTGGTAACCAGGAGTAAAAATCCAACTGGGTCTTTCTTTGGAAAATTTAGGCATCGGTATCGGGCTGCGTCCCGATCACTATGAAGAAATCCTTCGTACCAAACCTTCGATTGATTGGTTTGAAATTATTAGTGAAAATTTCATGGTAGAAGGGGGACGCCCTCTTGAAATCCTCGAACTTATCCTTCAAAATTACCGAGTGGTCCAGCATGGAGTCTCTCTTGCCATTGGAAGTCCAGACTCCTTAAATTTTTCATATCTGAAAAAACTTAAAAACCTGGCACGTAAAACAAAAACTCCCTGGATTTCTGACCATTTGTGTTGGGGGCATTTGGAGGGAGCCCATTTTCACGATCTTCTCCCTTTGCCCTACACTAAAGAAGTCATCGATTATGTCTCCGAAAGAGCTAGAATTGTTCAAGATTATCTCGAAATCCCTTTTGCACTTGAAAATCTCTCTTCTTATGTCTCATTTCAATGTGATCAAATGCCAGAATGGGAATTTTATTCAGCTGTCGTAGAAAAAGCTAATATTTTTATGATGCTTGACGTCAATAATATTTATGTTTCAAGCCGCAATCACAATTTTGATCCAAAGTCTTATTACGAAAATATTCCTCTTGAAAAAGTCATTCAGATCCATTTAGCAGGCCATACTGACCATGGCGATTATGTACTGGACACTCACGATAATTATGTATGCGATCCCGTTTGGGAACTGTACGGTAAAATTATCTCCAAAATTGGTCCTGTATCAGGCGTTGTTGCATAAGTCCCTCTAGGCAGTTGTGAAGGCAGAGAAAAGAGCGGAAGTATGTTGAGGGAAATAAAAAGTTGAGGCAACCT
>JAGVKY010000123.1 GCA_020050175.1 Parachlamydiales bacterium | reverse complement strand
CTTAGCAATCGACCCTGTTAGGGAAAAAAGCTCGATGACCAGTTCGCCAGTTTTTTCCTGATTCATCTGGTAGTCGGGGACTGAAGTAGCTAACGCTAAAATATGGGGGTTCATTCTAGAGAGTATATTAACTCTCTTCTCTTTCTTCCTCTAAAATCTCAACTTCCCCCGAACCGAGGTGATAATAAGCGGCTACAACCTTAAGTCTCCCAGAAAGAATAT
This sequence comes from Parachlamydiales bacterium, assembly GCA_020050175.1. Taxonomy (GTDB): domain Bacteria; phylum Chlamydiota; class Chlamydiia; order Chlamydiales; family JAJFMK01; genus JAGVKY01. The sequence continues at coordinate 6,342 of JAGVKY010000123.1, read as the reverse complement.
AATTATTAATCTCTTTGTTTTGTTTGATAGTAGAAACAACAGCGAGAGCATTTTTTTTGATCGCCCCCTCGAGACTTAACCCTTCAATATTAATATAACCATCCAAATTTTGTTTAATCATTGCTGCAATGAGGGGGATGTACCTTGTGTGTTTCTGCAAGGTGGCCGTTACAGCTCCGCAATTTTCATGCCCCAGAACCACAAAGATAGAAGCGCCGGTATAAATAGCTGAGTAGATAATACTCTCCATCTCAATCGGTCCCACCACATTTCCAGCCACCCGCACAGAAAAAATATCTCCTATTCCCTGATCAAAAAGTGTCGTTGGAGGGGTGCGAGAATCTGAACACCCCAAAACGACAGCAAAGGGATTCTGCTGTAAAACAGTCTCCTCTCGTCGCAAAGGACTTTCGTCTGGATGAAGTAACTTAGCGTGAACAAACCGGTCATTCCCCTCCATCAATTTGGCTAAGGCTTCATCGGGTGTTAACCTCTTATCCTCACCATGAACTGCAAAAACAGTTAGAATAAGAATAAAAAATCTTTTCGTCTGGTTCACTAATGAACGCCTTTAGTTATTAGATTTTCATCATCTAAAACTTCAACTTTTCCCGACTCAAGATGGTAATATGCTGCTACAACTTTCAATAAACCATCTTTGATAGCAGATTTGATTTTAGGTTGACTTTTGATAGTTTTGGAAACAGCTATGGCGTTTTTCTTAATGGCCTCTTCTACGGTAAACCCTTTAATTTTAGTGTACCCTTGTAAGTTATCGGCAATCAAAGCTCCGATCAAGGGGATAATATCCTTTGTTTGATTCTCCACAGTTGCAATCACAGCCCCGCAGTTCTCATGACCAAGGACCATCAGCACCGATGAACCATTAACGAGAACGGAGAATAGAGCACTCTCCATTTCAAGAGGGCCAACAACATTCCCTGCGACTCGAATCGTGAATATATCTCCCATCCCTTGATCAAACACAACAACAGGTGGGACCCTTGAGTCTGAACAACCCAAAACGACCGCAAAAGGGCGCTGCTTGGCAACAATTGCCTCTCTTCGCATTTGCGATTGATTGGGATGCAGGAGTCGATCTTGAACAAACCGTTCATTCCCTTCCAACAACTTAGAAAGGGCTTCTTCCGGCTTTAGCCTGGGTTCAACCCCGTTAGCTGAAAAAACTAGAATCGTGAAAGAAAAAAACGTTAAAAACTTTTTCATAGGAAAATCGGCCTCTACCTCTTCACCTGTCATAAAAGTTTTTTTTTGTCAGCAGTTATTTAGCTACCGCTAGTAACGCAACATACACTCCAAATGCATCTACCTTTTCCTTGAGTCATCTCACATAAAAACTCCAAGGAATTCTAAAAATGTTTGAAGAGAGGAATTGAATCTATTAGAACTGGCTCTCCGCTAGAGAGGTAAATTAACTCTTTAGGCAATTCTACTGTTTTTCCAATGGGGAAAAAGGGACGGCCAAATTTCGCTTTAAAAGCCTTCGCTAAAGAATTAAATTGATCTTGCGCCACTGTAAAAAGGAGGCAATATTCCTCACCTCCAGCAAGGGCAATGGGGAGTGGATTTTGAAAGAACTCTTTGCAGGCGGGAGAAATGGGGAGGGTTTCTAGATTAATTTGACAGCCAAGGTTAGAAGCTTTTAAAAGTCTTGGTAAGTCAGTTGCTAGTCCATCGGAGAGATCCATCATGGCATGGACTGAAGCTTGAGTCGCCAACCACTGCCCCTCCTCAAGGTGGGTGCGGGGGCGTTGATGCGCTTGAACTAAAGTGGGAAAGCCCTTCAAACCCTTTTGTAAAACATCTAAGCCTGCTCTTGAATCCCCTAAGTAACCATCAATGCAAACGATATCACCTGCTTTAGCCTGATCCCTTTTTTTTACCTGATTTTTATGACATTTCCCTATGAGGGTGAGATTGATAAAAATCTCGTTTGAAGAGGAGACGGTGTCCCCGCCTAAAAGGAGAGTTGATCCTAATCCCTCTTTTAAACCCTTTAGAAAATCTTGAACAAAACTTAGATCTGTCGATTTGGGGAGGGCTAAAGATAAAAACGCATATAGGGGTGTCCCCCCTTTGGCCGCAATGTCACTTAAATTAACGGCTGCTGTTTTATAACCTAAATCATGTGGAGAAATGGTTGTGGAGAGAAAGTGAGTCCCTTCTACTAGAGCGTCTGTTGTGACCAGAAAGAGCTCTTCTGTTCCTGGAATTGGGATGATGGCGCAATCATCTCCTATTCCAACAAGAGGCAGTGGCGCAGGAAAATCCTTTTTCAATAACTCGATGATCCCCTCTTCTCCCGTCTCTGTGATTTTCATAATTCAACTCCGGCAAAACAAAAGTCTCTGGAATAGGCTTTACAGGTGATATTGGAGGAGTCAGCAGTCAGGATGGTATAAATTTCGGGAAAATTCTCTTGCAGTTGGGGTGCACAAATATTATCTCCCATCGCTGGACAAGTGAGATAAGGTAGTTCTAAAGGGAGTTGAAGGTAGGGGTCCACGAACTCCAAACCAAGCCAAATAATGACATGAGAACCCATCTCCTTTAGCCCAAAAGTCTTCTGCCTTGAAAGGGTTTCAACCTCTTCAAGCTGTAGCGTTCGAAGTTCATGATTACCCATGAGATGCAAGACATGATATGGATGAAACATTTGGATAATTCTTTGGTATCTTTCATGGTCAATTTCTCGATTTTCACTCCGAATCAGATCGCCTAAGTTTATAAAAAGATCAGGGGAGTGCCTTTCTTCGATATGCCTCAAAGTTTCAGGTAGTTTTTCCTCTGCTAAGGGAGAAAAGGCTCTCGTCTTACCCTCAACAACTAAAGGGGGGCCCGCGTGGATATCATTAACAATGGCGATCTTCATAAACATCTCATTATCTGTTTTTTACAACTAATTATTCTCTTTAAAATTAAATGTTAAACATCTATCAGAGGTTATTCTTATGAGCACAATTTTACTTATCATCATTGGTGTCATTGTTATTGCTGCCCTTTGGGGAGTAGGTATTTATAACCGATTGGTCACTTTACGGAACCAGGTGAAGAACGCCTGGAGCCAGATCGATGTCCAACTTCAGCGGCGATACGATCTTATTCCAAATTTGATCGAAACCGTTAAAGGTTACATGGCTTACGAAAAGGGAACTTTAGAAGCTGTCATCAATGCACGGAATCAGGCTGCTTCAGCCCGAGCAAGTCTAGAGAAATCAGGAGGTCCTACTGATGAAGGGTCGCTTAAGGCGCTGGCTAGTGCCGAAGCTTCTCTGACCGGTTCTTTAGGCAAACTCTTCGCTTTGTCAGAGAATTATCCAGAACTAAAGGCTAGTGAGAACATGAAAATTCTCCAAGAAGAACTTGCTTCTACTGAGAACAAAATTGCCTTTTCCAGACAGGCCTATAACGATCAGGCGATGACTTATAATACTGAACAACAAACAGCTCCGACTGTTTTTGTGGCTCAACTATTTGGTCACCACCCAGTAGATCTCTACGAGGTACAAGACCAAGAAGCTAAAAAAGCTGTTAAAGTTTCGTTTTAATCGATATGGCAGCCGATTTTTGGGAAGCCCAGCGGAAGGCAAGATCGAGAACAACATTCTTTGTGGTGTTGTTCATCTTGCTAACTATTGCCATGGCGACATTTGTTGAACTAGGCATGCGCTTCTTTGATGAGGAGTATGCCATGGAGAGTGCTGTCCCATGGCTTGGAATTCTTTTTGCTCTCATTACTTTTTCAGTCGCAGGCATTCAGTATCTCAATTTTAAGAGCAGCGGCGGTGCCTACGTCGCCAAGGCTTTAGGTGGTGTAGAGGTGTCCTCTATGACCAGCAACCCTAAGGAAAGGCAGCTATTAAACGTCGTAGAGGAGATGGCAGTTGCAGCTTCTATCCCCGTCCCCCCTGTTTATATTTTAAGAGATATAGATCAAATCAACGCCTTTGCAGCAGGCTTAAGCAATCAAGATTCAGTTGTGGCTGTGACAGAAGGAACACTGAATTTACTCAATCGAGAGGAACTCCAAGGAGTAGTCGCTCACGAAATGGGGCATATCTATAACGGTGATATGACCGTTAATATGCGCCTTGCGGCCATGGTGATGGGATTCTTTTTTATTCTCTATATCGGCCTTAGGATGTTTCAGTTGACCTCTTATCGGATCGACGAAAATAAGCGAGGAAGTAATCCAATTGCCATTGCTGCCCTTCTCTTTCTCATAGCTGGCGCCTTTACCTGGTTCTTTGGTTCCATATTAAAGTCGGCAGTTAGCAGAGAAAGGGAATATCTGGCAGATGCCTGCGCGGTTCAATTTACCCGCAATCCAGACGGAATAGCGAACGCTCTTATAAAAATTGCCAAAGAGACCTCATCTGACATGCCCGCCACAGGAGCCTCTTACTCTCACCTCTACCTTGACGACCGCTCCCCTTACAGCGGCCTTTTCCTAACTCACCCTCCTATCTATAAACGGATAGAGGCCATCCTCGGCCGAAAATACATCCCCCCCGATTGGAACATCCCTCCTAATTAACAGAAACGCAACCTTCAATTTAAGATTTTTCAACAAAGCCCATTTTTTTTCTTAATTTGGGGACATATTTAAGAATCGCTTCATCAGAAATTTTATTAATCTCTTCGTTGCACTTGATCGTACCTGAAGCCCCGACTCCCCAAATCGATCGACGCGGGATTTTTTCATTGTAGAAAAAATCTTCATCCCTCGACCAATAGTGATTAATACGTATATTGTCTATTACAACAGGAGATAATTCACCCAGACATTTGTTTTTGTCAGAATTGACAGCATAAGATCCTTCTATAAAATTAGCATGGTGAGGATTCCCAAAACTAGTAATACTTTCTGGCCTAACAATTAACTTCACATGGCGATTGGGGGGATAGAGCGGAGGTGATTTTAATAGAAGAGATTCAATCATTAACTTATTTTTAGGGATTTTTTTAACATTTGATGTCCCATACATTTGCCAATTTACACACACTCCACCAAACCCCTCGTAATCACGAAGAAATTCTCTTAGGTTATTTTTTTCTACAGGAAATAGAAACTCATCTGTGTCTAAAACCGCAAGCCATTTGACATTCCCAAAACCCCAATAGAGCGCATCGTTATAGGCCCCTATTTGAATAGGTCCCCAGTTTTTTCCGTCAGAATCTGTTTCATAAGGCCAATCGACTAAATCTACCTCTTTTCTATCAATATAGGGCTTCAAAACTTTCAAATAATTATCATTACTAAGGTTGTTGTACAAATAAAAATGCTGCACACCTACCAATTTATGAAATTCGATCCACTCTTTTAAGAAACGAGCCTCATTTCGAAAAATTGAAACGACAGCTAAATCATATTTATACCCCACTTGTCCACCCTCTAATTTGAGAGCTGCAAAAAAAAGGATTAGAAAAATTCTGAAAAAAAAGGACATTTTATGTTTGAATTAGAATCATAAAATGAAGAGAAGAAAAATGAAAGAAAGGAGTGAGGCTGTCTTCAAAAGGATAGTGTAAGCACTAAGCCATAATGATATTGATGGATCCACTTTGTACGCCCTTCCGGTTGCCGCTTATCTGAGAGCCATTGCCAAAAGACACCTAACGATAACTCTTTAATCATTTGGGAATCTAAGCCCACTCTGAACCGGTTCTGGTGATAACCTCCCACTAATGCTTCATTCTGATCTCTGAAAAAAAACTCGTTAGAAACAAAGGGCTGAATCTTAATTGGGGTCCATTTCCATGGGGCATTAAGAGCGACTCTATATCGAATCAGTGCATGGTCGTGATGGCGAAAATGTATCTTTTGTGCGAAAAAGTGAAGTTCAGACCTCAAGCGTTGTGTTAACGTCCAATCTTTCCAGCTCATGAAAAGATGAACCTCTAGAAGAGGCCTATGAATGTAGACCCACCTCTCCCTTCGGCGAGTATCACGTTGGAGACGAAAGGTCCCATTGTAGCCTGGACCCATAAGAAAGTTTGTAAACAGATCGCTTGGAGCAAAAAGTTTAGAAAGTTTATAGGTTAATATAGCCGAGTAATCGTGGTACCAGAAAACGCGATAATCTCCCCCAAAGCGTTGCACACTACGCCACTGAAACAAGAAATTAGAGGGAAGTTCGACAAAAATATTTTGTTCGAACCAAAGGCCATGATCATTGTTCTGATTAAAACGGAGAGGTGCTTCGTTAGCACTGACAGAAAAGGGCGTTGTTGCATAAGTCCCTCTAGGCAGTTGTGAAGGCAGAGAAAAGAGCGGAAGTATGTTGAGGGAAATAAAAAGTTGAGGCAACCTCAGCAGGG
>JAGVKY010000014.1 GCA_020050175.1 Parachlamydiales bacterium | reverse complement strand
TAATTGATGTATTGATTTTGGATCCCAGCCTCCTAAGCCTCTGCGATAATCTTCAATGTGTCGAATCAGTTTGCCTTTTCGACAGGGAGGACAAAGAGACTCTCCTTTACATCTTCCTCCTATCCTATGGGATAGATTAATAACGGAGGTTGTTATTATCCCATTAAAACTTCCATTAAAATTGGAGCCAAGTTCCATAAGTTTGGGAATAAAGAAAGGAATTCCTGCGGCAAAGGGCCACCAGCCGTCCCCAAACCATGTTTGATAACTTTGAAGAACAGCAATGCTGGTTTGGAACAAGTAGAGAAGAGATTGAATACCAATGAATACCTTTACGGGCAACCGGGCGGCAGGATGGCTTCCATAGCCTTGAGGGTCTTCGCCACTAAGAAGGTTTTTAAAATTATCCATAAATTGGGCCAGGACGTAGTTAAAGGGAAGGAACGCGATAAGAGCAAAGCCTCCTCCAATAGATTCTGCCGCCACATTAGATGTAAAAAGAGAGGCCACTGTAGACCCAACGAGTTGAAGAAGAAGGGCAACCGTAGGGGCCCCTAAAATGAGAGAGGTGTATTTGAAAAAATCAAAGGAAATATCAACGATAGATTTTTTCGCATTTTTCGTCGTCACTTTTTGGACCTGATCCCCTAGGGAGAGGAGATAGGCCAAAATCCCAGCTGCTTTTTGATCTTTACGTATCAATCCATTGCCAAGAATACCTTCAATGTCACTATAAATTTTTTCAATCAGCGCGTCTGAAGCCCCTTTAAGAAATTGTTTTAATTTTAAAAGGTTATGGTCGAAATTTTCCCTTAAGGTTTCTTCAGGGGACTTTACGGGATGAGGCAAAGAGGAAGGACAAAACACTTCCCAAGATTGCCTAAACCAAGCCTTTAATTTGGGGACAGCATCCCATGCAATTTTATAGGCATTGCCAAAAGCATCTAGGTAAAGAGGGGGACCAAGCGTAGCAACAGCAATTCCAAATTGATTATCCCAGCCAGAAAGATCTAATAATTCACGTCCAACGTTTTCAGATAAAATGAGATAAGCAACAGGAATAAAAGCGGTAATAGCAGCTACCGCCCCCGCGATGCACATACGTCCAATTTCTTTTTTTTCTGAGGAGAAAAAGTACTCAAAACCTTGTCTATATGTAAGGGAATCTCGAAAGATAGCCTCAAACGCGCTAACATTAATATAGTAAATAAAAACAGTTCCCCCAGTTCCGATTAAAAAAGTATTAAAGGCTGGAACTTGATCAGCTAAGTAATCCAGTCCCCCACTGTAAACAGGTCCCATTCCAATGGCAAAGCCTGCTCCAATAAGTGGTCCAATGATCCATTTCCCGAGGCGCCCTGGCCACGTGATTTTGTCATGGAGGACACGATCAGTAAAGTTTATCAGATGGGTTTTTGTTTCACCTTCTAAGCCATCGAGAAACTGTAACCAGGAGGTTTGAGGGGAAAGAGAGCCTGGGTGTAGAATTACCGCAGTTGGATCAAACTCTTGACCATAGTGGGGAATGGCAGAAGACCCTGAAGGACGCAGCATCCCTTTAAAACTGGAGTAATCCATAGTTCTATGGGGATGATCAAGAGGCAAAAGGTGGGCCGTAGATCCCTCTCCATCACTTTCTGAACTATCTGGTAGAAGCACTGCATATCGTGGAGATGTTGGAGATCTTTGTGTGGGCGAATCACTTCCAGATGAGCCACCGCTAAAACTCGAAGATCTTTCTTCCTCACTTCCAGAGGAATGACCTTCAGGGGCATGTTTTGGAAGCGAATGAAGAAAGTAATCGGCCATTGAGGTCAGTATTTCAAGGTCTTCAGCCTCCCCCTCGTTTGAAAGGCGATACGTAGGTTGCTCAGGCCAAAAAGTATATTCCGAAAAGAACCTCGAAATACATCCCGGAAGGAATTTCGATTGAGGGGCTTGATTTTCATCATCGTTTCCTGTGAGATCTACATCTACACTAAGCTCATCTTCTTGATCTTGAGATTGAATGGAGAGATGCCCTTGTCCTAATATGAAATCGTTTCCAGCATTCATTAGGATTTCATTGTCCTTTAGAGGAATAACACTAGGAGTGCTTCTCCAGCGTTCTGAAAGAGATATTGCTGATTTGTCAGTTGGACTTCTATGATCTTTAAGTGGCTGAGTGCTTTGGAATTTTTTTTCTGGAGGAAAAGTTAAAACAACCTCTGGAAACTCACCAGAAGAGTGTCTTTGATGGCGTCCATGCTTTTTATAGGGGTTTGAAAGAGGAAACTGGTTATCTGAACTTAAATCTTCATCAGAATCATCTAAAAGAGGATCTTCTTCACTCGACCTTCGTTTATCTTGGGAACTCGAACTCGTCTCATTGGAGCTAGAAAAAACTTGAGGGGAGCGTAAAGGCACTCTGTCTGGAAGAGAGCTAGGAGTGATCCCAAAATCTGGTTGAGAGTCATCCCGTTGTTGAGAAGCAGAAGGGAGCAGCGCTGAGGGGATGTTTTGGTTGCTGCTTGGCGAAAGATCGGGGAAGGGAATGATGGCTAAACTTTGACTTGCATCAAGCATGGACTTTTCTGGGGAGGAGCCACTATCATCGGAATTCGGTCTGCTGTCAATAATATCCAAGTTTGTAATTTGGAAAGTTGAAGGAGGGCTTACAGACCTTGGGGAAGAATCCCCATCACTGGAATCAGAGCTTTGTTCAGAAGAGTTATTTTGTGGGTTTGAAGAAGGGGTTCTTTGAACGACTGTTAGTAAGTGAGAATCATGCTCATCCTCCATGGCTTTGGCGATATCTATCATGAGCATAGAAAAAATGATTAAAAAAGACATGCCCTTTTTAAAAAGAGGGATGAATTTTTCAATATCGATCGTTTGAAAAAGCTTTTTCATATATTAAAAAACCTCTGCACTTGATATGAAAATAACCTTTCGGGTTCTTCTTGACAAATCAACAGCCCTGCCCTGAGGTAAATAAAATTCTTTCTTATTTAGATACTATATTTGAGAAAAAGTCAATTCTTTAGAACTGAATAAATTGAATGAGATAAGCGATGAATGCCCCGTCCCTGTAATGATGCTACCCCTCATCGCTATGCGACGACAATACCCCTCACCCGCCGTTATGCGGTGACCTCTTGTACGTTCGAAATAAGTCTTCGATATGGTAAGCTGCCGATCGAAGAAGGGAAAAGGTGAACCAGTACGACCTCTTTGGCACAAAGCCTGTG
>JAGVKY010000015.1 GCA_020050175.1 Parachlamydiales bacterium | reverse complement strand
CTTTAGAAGTATAAACTTCATCAAGACAAAGAGAAATAAGGTCTAAATTGTCAAAAACCGTCTCAACCGGCTCTTTTTTTTCTAAGACTCTGGGTAAACAAATCTCGTAGAGAGGACGGAGAACTAGCCAATAGATTTTTTCGAGCTCTGCTTTTTCGCTTTCCATTAAAGGACACCCTGAAGAAAGCCTATTAAAGGTGGCTTCTTCATTATGTTTTCCGTAAAACTGGTGTAAGCGCACTCGAAGGCGAAAGATGAAGGAAACCGCTTCCTTAAGGAGATCTCTAGACCTTTCATTTAGTACATTTTCAAGGGCATCCGTAATATCTAGGGTATTCGTTGCTTCGACTCCAAAATAGAGGGCCAAATCTGCTAGAAAGAAATTCAGAAAGGGAACATAGCAGTCTTTAATCTTGATCGGATTTGGAAGCGAGGGATTTGGCCTCTTTTCTTTGAAATTATCTAATCTTGTCTGAAAAAGTCTTCGCGCTCGGATCTTTCTAATCGGCAGCTCTTTTCCCCTATCGAGTATAGTGTTTTTGGCTTCTTGAAAATCGGTGAAAAGTTGAGGGGAGTTACTCTTTAAACTAATGGATGCTAAGACCTTATTCACATGGCATTTCGGAATATCTTCTGCGGGTAGATCGGGTGGTATTTCTATTGTTTGATTAAAGGCCATCTTAATAGGTTCATCCATCAAATCTTTTTGCTCTAGATTTAATGGAGCCCCATCTGGATCCAAGTAATATCCTTTAGGTTCTTCACCAAGGCAAGTAAAGGTGATGGGCTGATCTGGAGTCTCACCCAAGGACACTATTTGTAATTGGAGAAATTCGAGAAGGGTTTCAAAATACTTCCGATGAGCCTCCTCTTTGATCAAAACAAAAAATTCGAGATCTGACCAAGGAAGGGGCTCTTCTCGTCCAACGGATCCGATAGCTCTGATATCGTAAGCACAGGGGGGCTCACCTAAAACAATAAAAGCATCGGTTAGAAAAACTTCAAAAAGCTTCTTAAATTCTTTGGTTGCATGAGCTTGGGTTGCTCTGAGATCGCCCGCCTTAGGGAAATTATTAAAACAAGTGCGGAACTCATTAAGGGCGCTTTGATACCTTTCTGAAGCGAGGTTATTAACACTAGGATTATCTTTTTCACTGAGGATAATATCCTGCTCATTAGCAATAAGACCAACAAGTGGTTGGAAATGCCATAAGGGCACTTTGCTCATAAGTGCTCTGTTAGCGCTTTTAAACAATTCTCCGATAAATTCGAGTTGCCCTTTCGTTATGCAAAATTGTTTTAAATTTTTTGCCCACTCTAGAAGTTCACAAAACTTTAGAATTCCTATTTTTCTTGCGTTTGTTAATTTTTCCTCGAATGCCCCTACAGTTAAAAAAAAGCCATTCTGGATTCTGCTAAAAAGAAGCTTAGAAGCCTTTATATGGGCATCTTTTTCTAATGAGGAAGCCTTGTTTTGTTGTGCAATTTTAATCGCTTGAGCCAAACAACCCATCGCTTCGACATAGCTGCCTCTTTTTTCATATTCATCTCCCAACTGCAGAGCTAAGTCATATTGTTGTAAATATAAATGGGAGTTCAATTCGAGGAAATTCTTCAATTTTGCAACGCAGGATCTAAAGTATTTCGGATCCATATGGGGTAATAAGATTTTGAAATATTCAAATACTACTTCGGGTTTAAAGCTGCTCGGATTTTCTAAGCGAAAATCAAGTGCTTCTATGGCCTCTACAAAGCTTCCCCTCCTGATTGCATCATCAATCACATTGGGTTTTTCATCTGGTGTTACAGAACTGCTGCCAGAATTTGCACGAGTTGCATATACAGTATTGTTATCATTATCTATAGAGCTAGACATGGTAATTCCTTAGGGGGGGTGGAAGAGTCTTCCACCCCTTTGGCTGTCCGATTATATTGCCAAGGTTCTGAGAAATTTCCTCATTTCCTCTCCATTTTCGGGTATGTTGAGTTTGAGAAGGTTATCTCGATGATTGGGGCTTTTAGGATCTTGAACGGGTTTCCAACTTGAGTGACCTACGATAAGCGAGGCAATGTCCACTCGTCCTAACATGACCGCATAATAAAGAGGAGAAAGATCATTTCCATCACAGATCATGACATCGAGTTCTGGTCTTTTTACAAGACAGATAACCATCTCTGCCATTCCGAAATAAACGGCATCATGGAGAGCTGTTTTACAACCATCGCGGCTCCCTACTTTCGCATTGATCTGAGCCCCATGATTTAATAGGAATTCAGTGATTGCTAATTGTTGTTCTAATTTACCCTCTTCGCGACCATTGAATACAGCCACGTGGAGGGGGCATCTGCCTTCAACTTCAAGCGCATTAATATTCGCTCCACAATTTAGAAGCTTAGTCGCTATCGAGATAAGTCCTTTTTTTGCAGCCCAATGGAGCGGGTGCCATCCACGGGAATCTAGGCAGCACGGGTCAGCCTTATTGCTCAAAAGTAAGTCTAAAACATTACCTTGATCATTCATAACCGCAAGATGAATCGGAGCAAAACCCTTCGCATTACATTCATTGATTTTATCCTTTTTATTCCAAGGCCAAAATTTGCCAATACATTCGCTTAAAACCCCTATATTTCCAGTTGCACTGCAGCTCCATATGTCTGTGGCCTGAGATTGTAGCCATCGCTGTCGCAATACGAATAATTGATGGGCCTCATGTTGCAATTGAAACAGCCGATTCGTTAAAGAGGTTTTAGAGTCCATCATTTGGTTGTAAGATTCAAATTTTACAGCCCTTTGTTTTTTAATAAGGTTCTTTAGAGACTCTAAATTGGTTTTTTCATCGATTTCTAAAGATCCGATCTCATCAATAATTTTATTAAGTGTCGCGCGCCAGTCTCTTTTAAGTTCTTCTTTTTTCGTTGCAGTTAATGGAACTTCTATTCCATCTTCAATAATCGTTTTTCTTGAACCAATCAAATTGTCGTAATCTCTAATTTGTTCTT
>JAGVKY010000047.1 GCA_020050175.1 Parachlamydiales bacterium | reverse complement strand
TACCATTCTTTTTTTTAAGAACAGGTGTTTTTGCATTAATTTTTCAATTCATTCCCTGCGTTGATTTCAAATAGTTTAGAAGATATTGTTGATGGGCATGCCGCAAATTTCGATTCGGGAGCGCTTTCTCCCTTTTTCCCATACCCCAGGAATATCTCTTCTTTTTCCTGGCAGCTCTCTCAAATTTCAGATTTATCCGACATTGATCAAGATTCAAGATCTTTTGGGAGAGGTAGAAGAGGAGATATCTTTACCTCTTGAAGGAGCTGTTTCTGGTTTTACAGTTGTTCAAGATTTAGAAAAAGGAGCAATTCTTGTTTTTGGCAAAGATGCTCGCGGCTTTTTTCGTTTCAAGTGTCAAAGAGAAAGTGAAGATCTCTTTTTGATTCAAGATAAAGGGGCAGAGGGGAGGTGGGAATTACCGCGACCTAAAGTTTTAGGTCATCCTCCTTCAACTAATGAACGGCTCTCCGTTGTCTCTTATCGAAAGAGAAGTTGGGAACGAGTGGTTGAGAAAGGGGATTGGGTCCATCAACTTTCAACTCTCTACCGTTTTTTGGTTTGGTATGAAAAAGCAAAAAACCCCATTGAAGGGGAGATTAAAGATCTCGTTCTGGGAGGATTTGAAGGGCTTTTAGTACCAACTGGTAAAGACACTAAACGTCTTGGATATTCCCTTTCTTTTCCTGATCCAATGGCCTTTTTGCAAGGCTTGAGGACCAAAATCGAAGCTTTTTTTGTAAAAGAGGAGAATGATCTTATTTCTCTTTGCCCAGCATTACCGCAAGAACTTCCTTCAGGAAGATTAAAAGGGGTTTTGCTCGACGGCTTTCGCTGCGATCTCGAATGGAGAAAAAAGATTGTAAGAAGAGCGGCTCTTACTACAGAAAAAGAAAAGACCCTTCGCTTAGAGGCTAAGGGTCTTTCCAGTGTTCACATTGAGAGAAAAAATATTAATCTTTTAAAGCCGATTTTCCTTCCGGCAAATCAGAGCTTTTTTCTCGATAAGTTCCTTAAGGAGCAATAAATCGAAAAATTGCGTTACTAAAGTCTTTCTCTTCGAGAAGTGGGATAACAAATCTGTGCCAGCCAACAACCTCGTTCACTTTTTGGTCGGTGTACCATTGTTCTAGCTCAGTCTTCTTGTCATTTAAACGAATTTTTGCTTGTACTAGGACGGCGGTTAAAAGGTTTTTTTCTCCTTCGACCATTCCACCCTCTTTTAGCGCAGTCGCTTTAAGAACCTCGATCTCCTTTTCTACCTTTGAAATTTCATCGCGAAGAACAGCTAAGCAGCCGCGAACTTTATAAACTTCTTGCATGAGCTTAAAGCCGTCAGTTTCCATGATTTTTTTCCGGAAAGGTTCAAGGACCCAATCGGCAATTCCTGTCATGATGTTAAAGGCAATCGTACTGACGATAAAGGCAACGATCCAACTAATGGGACTTGCATAAGAGATTCTGCTGATGAAGGCAAAAATCGGAAGTTTAATCGCACTAAAGACAGAGTTACTAGAGATCCAGGCACCGGCTAATGCAAAAACTTTAAGAGTTAAAATGCAGATAATCTGCACATTCAAAGCACCCGATTTTGTTGTTGGTTTGTGAATTTCGCCTCTAAGTCTTTCGACCTCAGGCCTTACTTTTGCCTCAAGCTCCTCAACGCCCTTTAAGGCATCTTCAGCGGAATAAAGATAGTTGTTGATCTGATTTTCCCAGCGAAGATACTGATTTTGATTGGGAAGGTCTAATCTAAAGGGTACAGCTGCCATGAGTTCCTAACTTTTTTAAAATTGAAGAAGATTATAAAAATTATTTGTTAATATATGTTAAAGGTATGATCCAATCTCTGCTATCCGCACCTCTACTCATGCATGATCCCCATCAAAGACTCGGCATTCACAAAGTCGCAGACGGGTGGGAGATCTCCCTGTTTCGTCCGGGAGCTAAAGAGCTATGGATCCAATGGCGCGGTAAGAGAGTCTCCTTAGAGCCTAGTGATAGAGAGGGGATCTTTGTTTTCAGAACCAAAGAGCACCCCAGCTTCAATGACTATAAAGTGTTCCATAGTTCTGGTCTTTTGGCTGAGGATCCCTATGCATTTCCGCCTAGCTTTGGAGAGCTAGACCAATACCTTTTTTCCCATGGAGTTCATTATCAACTCTACGAGGTGATGGGTGGAAGAATAACGACACATTGCGGGATTAAAGGGGCAAGATTTACTGTCTGGGCTCCTTCAGCTATGGCTGTATCGATAGTGGGAGATTTTAATCACTGGGATGGGCGAGTCAATCCTCTAAGAAGTCTTGGTTATTCAGGGATCTGGGAAATTTTTATTCCAGGCCTAACCGCTGGCATGCGTTATAAGTTCGAAATCCATACCCAAAACGGGGGGCGTTTAATAAAAAGCGATCCCTATGCCCTGGCTTTTGAAGTGCGTCCTAAAACTGCTTCAGTATTGTATGAAGATAACTTCATCTTCACAGACGAAGAGTGGATGGAGAAACGAAAAGCAAGCACTTACAATCAACCAATCAATATTTACGAAGTTCATCTTGGTTCATGGCGAAAAGGACTCTGTTATCGAGAAGCAGCTCATGCTCTCGGTAGTTATTGTTTGGAGATGGGTTACACGCACGTTCAACTTCTCCCCATTCTTGAACATCCATTAGACGAATCCTGGGGATACCAAATTATTGGGTATTTTGCTCCTACGAGCCGTTTTGGCTCTCCGGAGGATTTTAAATACTTCGTCAATCATCTTCATTCCATCGGAATTGGCCTTTTTTTAGATTGGGTGCCAGGTCATTTTCCCTCTGACGGTCATGCCCTTTCCAGGTTTGATGGGACAGCCCTTTATGAACATGAGGATCCTCGACAAGGGTGGCATCCCCACTGGGATACTTACATCTTCAACTTTGGCCGCGTTGAAGTGCGTAATTTTTTGATGGTCAGCGCCCTTTTTTGGTTGAAAGAGATGCATATCGATGGTCTTAGAGTTGATGCAGTTGCCTCGATGCTTTACCTCGATTATGGTCGGAAGCATGGGGAATGGATCCCCAATATTTATGGGGGGAATGAAAACCTTGAGGCGATAGAATTCCTAAAACACCTTAATTCCATTGTTCATGAAAAAGTACCAGGCGTCGTCATGATTGCAGAAGAGTCATCTGCATTTCCCGGTATCACTCATCCTCTTCGGTATGGCGGCCTTGGGTTTGATTATAAGTGGAACATGGGGTGGATGAATGACACTCTTCGCTATTTTTCAAAGGATGGGATTTACCGAAAGTATCACCAGGGGGACCTGACATTTAGTTTAATTTACGCCTTTAGCGAAAGGTTTGTTCTAGTCCTTTCCCATGATGAAGTAGTTCATGGAAAAAATAGCCTGATGGGTCGATTCCCGGGCGATTATTGGCAGCAATTTGCTAATGCGAGGCTTTTTATCGGCTATATGATGACCCATCCAGGAAAAAAACTTATTTTTCAAGGGGCAGAAATCGGTCAATGGAAAGAGTGGAACTGTAAAGGGGAGGTGGAATGGTTTTTGACAACATTCCCTTCTCACGACGGTTTAAAAACTTTTGTTCGAGAAATCAACCATCTCTACTTAAAAGAGCCAGCCCTTTGGCAATTGGATGATAGTTACCAGGGTTTTGAATGGGTCGATTTCTCAGATCATGACAATTCAGTTCTTGCCTTCTTAAGAAAAGCTGAAAATGGGCGTACCGTTCTTGTCGTTCATAACTTTTCTCCTTCTTATTTCCCTTCCTATTCCCTACCACTCAAAAATGTGGCATCATGGAGGCCTCTTCTTATCAGTGATGATGAGAGATTTGGAGGCTCTGGAAAGGGAGGGAAAGTGGTTTCAAGTTCACCGACCCACCTAGCTATCGAGCTTCCCCCATTAGCAACCTCGATTTTTGAAATAAGTTGAAAAAAGAAAATTATTTACGGTTAGTGGATGAGCTTTGGCGCCATAACCGTCTCTATTACATCGAAAACCAGCCCGAAATCTCCGATGAGGTCTTTGATCAGCTCCTAAAAAAGCTAGAATCAATCGAGAAGGAGCATCCTGATTGGATCACTCCAGATTCTCCCACACAAAGAGTGATGGAAGCTCTTGTGGGCAATTTCCCGGTCATTCAGCACGCTAAGCCGATGCTTTCATTGCCCAACACCTATTCAAGAGAGGAAGTGGAAGCTTTTATTGAAAGGGTAAAAAAGGGGTTAGGAAAAGGATCTCATGACTTTTGTTGCGAAATTAAAATGGATGGGGTTGCCTTCACTGCCAGATACGAAAAAGGGCGATTCGTTCTTGGCGCTACCAGAGGGAATGGTAAAGAGGGTGATGAGATCACTCATAATCTAAGAATGATCCAAAACTTGCCTATCCAGCTACATTCAGACGATTTACCTGACCTTTTAGAAGTTAGGGGTGAGGTTTATATGCCTAAAAAAGCCTTTGAAAGACTGAATGCAGAGAAAAAAAGGGAGGGGGAACCTCTATGGGCAAATCCTCGCAATGCAGCCTCTGGATCGCTTAAACTTTTAGACCCTAAAGAGGTGGCAAAAAGGGGGCTCGAAGTGGGATTTTATTCAGTCTTACCCCATCCAAAAATCCCTTGTAAAACACAAGGTGAGGTCCAAGCTTGGTTAAAAAAAATCGGTTTTCCCACTCTTCCATTTGTTGAAGTTGCCGCAACAACCGATGCTATTTTTGCCCATATTGAGCGGATCGAAAAAGAGCGCCCCCTTCTCCCCTTTGAAATCGATGGTGTAGTGATCAAGCTTAATTCTCTGCAAGATCAAGAAGAATTAGGGGCTGCAGGGAAAAATCCTCGTTGGGCTGTTGCCTATAAATTCCATGCCGAACAAGCTAAAAGTCGTATTTTGGATATTCGGGTGAATGTTGGGCGAACAGGCGTTCTCACTCCTGTCGCAGATTTGGAACCTGTATTTTTGGCTGGCAGCACGATCGCAAGAGCCTCTCTCCATAATCGGGAAGAGATAGAAAGGCTCGATGTGAGAATTGGGGATGAGGTTCTGATTGAAAAGGGGGGAGACGTCATCCCCAAAGTTGTTGAAGTCGTTTCCCATGCCGAAGGAGGACATCCCTGGGTCCCTCCTACCCATTGTCCAAGTTGCGGTACTGAGATTGTTGAATTGCCCGAGGAAGTTGCCATCCGGTGCCCCAATATAGAAGGGTGTCCAGAACAACGTTTTCGCCGCCTTCTTTTTTTTGTCAGCAAACAAGGGCTGGACATTGATGGATTGGGGGAAAAGGTGATGGAAAAACTCATCCAGTTGGGCTTTGTCAAAGAGCCTGCCGATGTTTTTGCCTTAACAAGAGAGCAAATCGGACAAATCGAAGGGTTTAAAGAAAAATCGGTTCAAAACCTTTTAAATGCGATTTCTGCAGCCAAAAATGCCCCATTTTCTCGAATTCTTCATGCTTTAGGCATTCGCCATGTCGGAATTGCGACAGCTGAGGCTATTGCCCAAAAATGGAAGGACTTTGACTCTCTTTTTCGTTTAGAGATGGGAGATTATTTTGCCGTTGAAGGTGTTGGAGAGAAAGTGGCAGAGACACTTTTTGCCTATTTTTCTCATCCAAAAAACCAGATTGAAATCAGAAGACTTATAACAAATGGTTTAAACCTCCAAGAACGGGTTTTAATTGAAAATCCCTTTTTTAAAGGGAAAAGCTTTGTCATCACAGGAACTCTCTCTATGCCGCGCGAACAGATGGCTGACTTGTTACAGTCCAGAGGGGGAAAGGTTTCGGAGTCGCTCTCTAAAAAGACCGATTTTCTAATTCTTGGTGAAAATGCAGGCTCCAAACTCGATAAGGCAAAACGTTTTGGAGTCTCTATCCTGACTGAGCAAGAAATTTTAAACAAAATTTAATAAGACTTAACCTAAATATCTGATGATTAAAATGTCATGGCACCATTACCACCTGTTGAACCTCAAGGAGTACCACCACCCCATATAGATGGTGCGCATCTTCCAGAGCGACGTCAAACTGACAAAAAAATCGTTGGCATTGCCAAGATGACCTTTTCTTTCTACTCAACTGTTGCAAGGGTTACTACTCGATTTTTCAAATGGATTCATCAGGGCGCATTAGCTTTAGTTCAAGGTGTTTATACCCTCTTCTTTCGTCATGAGATACAAGTCGCACGCCTTAGATTGATGGCTTTAACAGGGAATATTGGCGCCCATCTCCTCGAGAATAAAAAGATACCGAGAGAGCAACTCGTAGAAATGAGGAGCCTATCTCAGAGATTTTCGTTTCTGCCTGAATTCCAAGAGAAATATGACTTAGCAGTAAGTTTAATTGATCATGAGGTAGAAAGGGGGCAAAAGATCGCCTTTTTTACGGATCGAAGAGTTGCCTTAGCCTTTCCCGTACCATTCTTAAATTTTCTTAAAGAGCTCAAAGTTGGTGAGCTCTCTCCTGCAAAATTGAAGGAAATGGATCAGTTATTGCCAGAGCTTGCAAAAAAGCTTTCGGAGAACGATCTAATAGAACTTTTAAAAGTTATTGTCCCGCTCCATACGAATTTGTTTAAAGAAACTGCTTATCAATGGGATGGACGGTTAGAGCAGCTAGAAACATTTATTTCCTTCGGCAAAACATTAGAAAAGTTAAGTGTGAAACGAGATGAGAAATTAGTCGAAAAGATAAATGACCTTAGAGCTGTCTGCGCAAGACAAGTCGAGCTTAAGTTTGGTCAAGATAGTGTGCAAGGGCCTTTTTTTATTGATTTTTTTAATGGGGCCCTTATTTATAGGCCCTTTATTAAAGATCCTGCAACACATCTGGACTATCGAGGTTACATCACTATTGTGCTTGCCACTTGGCCTCTTACAGCTGATGTAAACCCAGTTTACTCTCACTATTTAATCGAGGAAGTAACCAAGCCAGAATTAAACGACATCTTGTTAGAAGACCCAGAACTAAAAACTTTTATTGAAGCTTACCGGTTAATACCGAGGGAGCCTTTTGAGATTTACCTGAACTCTATCGGTTATTCAGACCCCAGACTTGAGTATAATTTTATATTAGATACAAATAGGAGCATCTATTTTTATGCCAATTTGTCGGGAGATGAAAATAAAACGACATTTTTAAATTTCAAAGATCCAGTATTACACGTAAACGCATTTGCAGATCTTGGTTGGGAATCGTTAGGTCCTAATTTGAATGGAATGGTTCGAGGATTATCCCAAGCATGGGATGCGATTTTTACGATTCGTTATTCTTTAATTGATCGAATAAAAAATAGGCAAATAAATTTTCAACAAAAGAATTTGCAAATGGATGAAACGCGAGCGACCTCCATTCCCAATTATTCGATCATTGAAGATGCGGAAGGTAATTTCAATCAAATGATAATCTCTATCCAGGGTACCTTTGATGTTAGGAATCCGGAAGAAAATGAAACAGATCTCTATTTAATTGGTATTTTAGGAACTCAGTTCGATGGAAAGAAAATAAGAGAGGGGCGATCAGCCCAAGAATCAATTATCTCTTCCTACCTAACACCTACTTTTCAAGTTAGTAGAATAGAACTCTTAGAAAAAATTGGAAGTGAAAAAGAGGCTTTTGGTCCTGATGGCCGATCACTTTCTCCTCTCTCTCGGCGTTATATAGTTGAAAAATTTTTAGCTCAAATGGGCGAGAATGCAATGGCTCTGAATCTGAAAAGAGTGCTTAAGCTTTCGGGCAAAGCAGAAAACGTCGATAAAGCGACCTCCATTTCTGAGAGAGAAAAAGCACTGAAATGGGATTTTATGACTGCTCAAAGGAAAGCCGAGCTCCAGCAGGAAATAGTAGAACTCAATTAATCTTATTGCACTCAATAATTTAATCTAAATTTCGTCTTTTTAATTTACAAAATCTTTATTAATTCTTAAATACGCTCCCACACTATAAGAGTATGACTTTGAGGTTGTTTTATGCAAATGGAGCGAACACCACCAGTTAGTGCAGATCCTACAATGGGGATTCATACAATTGAAGAAGAGAAATTTTCGGGTCTTTCTCCTTTGGATCAAAAAGTTCAAAGCTTTGCCGACAAACTAATTAAATCATTAGTGCCCCCTCTTTTTTTAATCAAATATTCAGCAACTCGCTATATAGCAGGAGCTCCATGGGCTGTTGCCTGTAAAGTTTTTTCATTTTATTTTAGAGAGGAAATTAGAAGACTTAATGAGGAGCTTGATAAGTGCGGCGAACAATTGTATCTAGCAATAAGCTCAAATAACATGACTAAAGAACAAGCTAATAGAGCTAGTAAACTATTGGGAGAGGTCGGTAAATTTACTGTTTATTCCTTTGATTTGAGAACGAAACACGATGCCGTCAGCAATGTTGTCGGACATGTTTACGATGAAAATCATTCTGATCTCAATGATCTTGCTACGAAATTGCCTAGAAAGAATTTGAAAGAAGGGCCTGGCTTATCAACAGGGGAGTTAAAAGATCCAGGAATGTACAGTGGTTCATCTTTTTTAAAGCCTCCTAATGATGATCCTGGTAGTCAAGATTGAGCATGAAAAATTGTAGACTTCAGGTGGATGAAATGCCATCATGCGGGACATGCTTGAGTGGCTACGAAATACAATTTCTGCTCTTGGAGAATATACCTTTCTTGTTCTAAACGTCATTGGAGTGACGCTTAAGAAGCCTCCAAGATGGTATTTGCTGCGAGACCAACTATATGAAGTGGGCGTGGCTTCATTGCCCGTTGTGGCAATTACAGGCTTCTCCACAGGCATGGTTCTTGCAGCTCAGTCTTTTTTCCAATTAAATGATAAAGGTCTTGCTGGAGCCACAGGCCTAATGGTGACAAAAGCCATGATGGTAGAGCTTGGCCCTATTTTGACCGCCTTTATGGTGACAGGAAGAGTCGGCTCGGCCATGTGTGCAGAGATTGGAACCATGAAGGTTACAGAGCAAATTGATGCTCTTAAGTCAATGGCTGTTAACCCTGATCGCTATCTCCTGAGCCCCCGGATTTTTGCTGGGACGTTCATGCTGCCTTTCCTTACAATTTTCAGCTCATTGATGGGAGTCCTCGGAGGGTATATTGTTGCCGTCCATGTCTATCGGATGACCCCAAATTCTTTCTTTGGGCCGCTCCCTATTCATGTCCATGGCTTTGATTTTTTCACCATGCTTGTGAAAGCTTTTGTTTTCGGGATCATCATTGTGACAATTTCTTGTTATCAGGGACTTCAAACACGTGGGGGAGCAGCAGGTGTTGGACGATCAACGACACACAGCGTTGTGCTTTGTTACAGTGCTATTCTCATCGTCAATTTCCTTTTGACAGTCGCTCTCAATAACTCCTACACCTATTTTACGGAGCTTTGGGATGCTTGGTTCTGAACCTGAAGTTCTTATCGACATCCAAGATCTTTGGAAGCGATATGGAAAACACGAAGTCTTAAAAGGGTTAAACCTTCAAATTTACAAGGGGGAAACTCTTGTCATACTTGGGCGCTCGGGTGTGGGAAAAAGTGTTCTCCTTCGGCAAATCATCGGTATTGAGAAACCTGATAAAGGGGCTGTTTTGATTGAAGGAAAAAATATCGCCACTTTACCGGGAGCTAAAAGAGATCGGATGCTTCGAAGAATGGGGATGCTCTTTCAAGGAGCGGCCCTTTTCGACTCTTTAACGGTAGGTCAGAATGTCGGCTTTTATCTCACTCAAAATCCTGATCCATTAACAGGAAAATGGGTGGATAAAAATGCATTAAAAGAAAGAGTAGGTGAAGCCCTTTCAACTGTGGGATTGGTTGAAGTCGGGGATAAAATGCCTTCGGAGCTTTCGGGTGGGATGAGAAAAAGGGCTGGACTTGCCCGTTTAGTTCTTTATCGTCCTGAGATTCTCCTTTACGATGAGCCTACAACAGGCCTTGATCCGGTCACTGCTATGCAGATCAATAACATGATCAATTCAATCCAGGCCAAATTAAAAGCCACAAGCATCGTGGTCACTCATGACATCAAATCAGCCCTCTCTGTGGGTGATCGATTTGCTTTCCACCATGAAGGAAAAATACTATTTGTTGGGAATCGAGAACAATTTCTCTCCTCAAAAGACCCCCTCGTTCAAGCCTTTTTGCATGAAGCAGCCTTGACAGAGGAACAACTAACTCGTTAGAGACTATAAGATGATGAATGGATCGGCTAAAACACTTGTAACTGGAATCTTTGTTCTCGCTTCTTTTGTAATTCTTGCTTGGGTAATTCTCTGGCTAGAACCATCAGTCGGTGATGAGAAGCAGGTGATCCATGTCCGCTTTACGAATCTTGATAAAGTTAACGATGGAACGCGTGTTACTTTTGCAGGTCAGCCTGTCGGGATAGTTTACGAAATCAATGCGGTCAAAGATGCTCGATTAGACACGCATGATGGCCGTGTTTACATTTATCAACTCACTTTAAAAGTTGATAGTCATGTCGATATCTTCACAACTGATCAGTTTTCAGTAAGGACAAGCGGTCTTTTAGGTGAGCGATCCATCGAAATTAATCCAATAGCTCGTGGGTGTTGCAATGATCTCGTCCGTGTGACAACCGATGATATTCTTTATGCAACTCCAGCCGGTTCGGTAGAAGAAGCGGTTTCTCAATTTTCGAAATTATCGACTTCAGCTCAAGGAGTTGTCGATAAAATTGCAGATGCTTTTGACAAATTAGAAGAGAATCACCTCTGGGACAACCTCTCTCTCGCTGTCGATCATTTTGAGTCTATCGCCAATATCTTAGACGACAAAGCGAAATTGAAAGACATGGTAGCAAACTTCCACTCCTTCTCTGAAAAAGCAAAAGAGGCCGGAGAGAAACTAGAAGATGTTCTTGTTCAAGTGCTTAGGGCTTCTGAAAATGTGGCGAACTTAAGTGAATTAATTCAAAAAATCTTGGAAAAGGTGGGTCGTGGAGAGGGGACAGTTGGACGTCTCCTTGTAAAGGATGACTTCTACTTCGATCTTAAAGATATCATTTCTAGGGCCAAAATGTTGATGAGCGACATTAGCCAATATGGCCTCCTCTTCCAAAACAGTAAAAAATGGCAGAGAATGCAATCTGGCAGACAAAATTTGGTGGGTAAACTTCAAATGCCGGGGGAATTCCAAAACTTTTTCGATACTGAGGTTATAGGCGTTCAAAATTCTCTGAATAAATTGGACACTTTAGTCGACCAATCGAACTATGATCCTCGAGAGTTTGATTCGGAACTGAGAGAGATGATGAGACGTGTTGAAGGATTGGATGAGAATTTGAAAATGTACAGCACGCAATTGCGCGCAGTTGAAGCAGAAGGAGATTACCGCTAATGCCAGCTCTCCCTTATTCTCATATTGAGAAAGGTGCCTTTCTGATTGCAACTCCCGACGTTGATTCTGGGCTGTTTTTTCGCGGGGTTGTCCTTGTTTGCGAACACAATCCAACGGGTTCATTTGGCCTTTGCATCAATAAGCCTTTAGAGATTGAACTCCCTGAAGAGGTTGTGTCGCTTAATGAAATGGCAAATCCTAAAGTAAAAATCAGACAGGGAGGACCTGTTCAGACCAATCAGATGATGCTTTTGCATACATCAGATGCTATTCCTCAGCAAACATTAGAAGTTTGTCCTGGAGTTCACCTGGGAGGTGATCTCAATTTTTTACAGGATGCCATTCTTGATGAAAATGGTCCCGATATCTTCCTTTGTTTTGGCTATGCCGGTTGGGCAGCGGGTCAACTCGAAAAAGAATTTCTTGATGGGCAGTGGTATCTACACCCCTCTTCTAAAGAACTGATCTTTGACGTCCCGCCAGAAAAACTTTGGCAAACCCTACTCCGCCAAATGGGCGGCAAGTACGCTACCATCTCGATGATCCCCGAAGACCTCTCTGTGAATTAAGAAAAAAAAATCAACCACAGATTACTTGCTGTGGTAAAATTTTTTCATGATTCCTTACTGCTTTCATGGATGGGGATTTCCTGCTTCAATTTTTCAAAATTTTGGGTCTTTTAATCGGGGCTATTTTGGGAATGAGTCTACAGGTGAGATTTCCCCCCTTGTCGTTACCCATTCCTTTGGCCTCCACCTTGTTTCAAAAAATGTTTGGAAGCAATGTAAAAAGCTTGTTGTGTTAAGTGGTTTTATCAGACTTAGTGACAGGGTGAAGATAAGGGCCATGCGGGGGAGATTAAGACGGGAGCCTGAAAGTCTTTTGCGAGCTTTTTACGCGGAAGCAGGTTATCATGGTAATACTCCTTGGTTAGAAGAGGCGGTTAATGTCGCTCTTCTGGATGAGGATCTTTGCCGAATGGAAGAGGTATTGGATTTGGAACCTCTTATCTCAATTCCCGAGATCACTCTTTTTCAAGCAAAAGGGGATAGGATTGTGGCAGAAGAGAGAGGGTTTGAGCTTTTAAGACAATTTCCTCATGCCAAACTCATCGAGATCGAGGGAAGCCATATGAGCACACTTACTGCATGGATCGAACAACAGCCGTCGAAAAAGCCTTCACAAAAGCTATAGATCGTTATGACGATCATGCTGACCTGCAAAGGGAAGTAGCTGATAAACTGTACAGAAAATTTTCTCCCTTTCCTAATGGCGATTGGCTAGAAATTGGATGCGGGACAGGTTTTCTCACTCAAAAACTCCTGAATGCAATCCCTCAAAAGCTTTTTGCTAATGATCTTAGTCAAAAGATGCTTGAGGCATTGCCTAATGATCCCAGGTTAGTAAGAGTGCCAGGCAATGCTGAAACCATGGAGCTTGGGAACAATTATTCTCTTATCGCTTCTTCCTTTGCCATCCAATGGTTCGAGAATCCCGAAAAAGGACTGCCCCATCTGGCAGATAAATTAAAGAAAGGGGGGAAAATGGTTGTCAGTTTACCTTTAGCCCCTTCTTTTAAAGAATGGGAGATGTTTGTCTTAGAAAGAAAAATTCCTTTCACACTTAATCCTTTGATTGCCCCAGAAGATTTGTTAAAGTCTCTTGAAGCTAAAGGGTATAGGACGCATCTCTCTTTAGAATACTATCCTCTTTTTTTCTCTTCTCCGTGGGCTTTTTTATCCTGGTTCAAAGGTGTGGGTGCCAATGTTAGCTTAAGAAAAGAGAGGATGCCGATTTCTTTTTTAAGAGAATTGACCAACAATAAAGGGCCCTTTAATACGGGAATCACTGTTGGATTTTTAGAGGTAGAATATGTTTGAGTGGAACCAGAATTTTCGTTATCCGCCCCGTTTTGTTGTGACTGGAACTGATACTGGGGTCGGAAAAACCGTTATTTCCACCCTGTTGACCCTCCATTTAGGAGGTACTTATTGGAAGCCGATTCAGGCAGGCATATCGCCTTCCACTGATCGAGATTTTGTCTTACAAGAAGGGGGGATTCCTCTTAAGCGTGTGTGGAAAGAGGCCTATCTTTTTGAGCGCCCTATCTCTCCTCATCTTGCTAGTAAGGCTGAAGGGGTGAATGTCTCATTTGACCGCCTGATGGTTCCCCCATTAGATAAGGAGCCTCTTATTATTGAAGGTGTAGGTGGAGTGATGACTCCTCTTACAGATGAAACCCTTTTCATCGATCTTCTTAAATTTTGGAATTTCCCTGTCGTTGTTGTGGCAAGATCAACGTTAGGCACCATCAATCACACATTACTTACACTGGAAGCTTTGAGATCCCGTAAAATCCCTGTCTTAGGCCTCTTCTTTAATGGTCCAGGAAATAAGGGCAACAGGGATTCGATAGAGAAAATTGGAAAAGTCGAAATCTTAGGTGAAATGTACCCAGTGGATGACCTCCGGCAATACTGCGAAACAGTGAGAGCAGAAGCCTCCGCTCGCTAGATTTATGAAAAAGATCGATGAGGCTATTTGGAGGCCATTTACGCAACATTTGACTGTTCATCCTGCTCTTAAGGTGAAAAGAGGGAAGGGGGTCATGCTTGAGCTGGAGGATGGAAGAGAATTGATCGATGCCATCTCTAGCTGGATGGTCAATTTGCATGGTCATAGCCACCCTAAGATTGCTGAGGCAATTTATCAGCAGGCCCTGAAGCTTGAACATGTCATCTTTGCCGGCTTCAGCCACGATCCTGCCGAAGAGCTTGTTGAGAAATTAAAGCCTCTTTTGCCTAAGCATTTGAAAAAGTATTTCTTTTCCGACAATGGATCGACCTCTGTTGAAGTTGCTCTCAAAATGGCCTACCAATACTTCTGGAACAAGGGGGAAGAGAGAAAGTTGTTTGTTGCTCTTGAAGGGGGGTACCATGGCGACACTTTAGGTGCTACAGCGGTTAGTCAACACTTCTCTAAACCTTTTTCGAATCTTCTGTTTAAAGTGTTGAGGGCCCCTTTCCCAGAAACCTTTTGGGGCGATCAAGAAGTGGAAAAAAATGAGGCAGAAGCGATTGATGCCTTTAGGAATATTTTTGCAGAGCGGGGCGAAGAAATTGCAGCAGTGATTATAGAACCATTGATGCAGGGCGTTTCTGGGATGAAGCAATGCCGTCCGCAATTTTTGGAGGCTATCGAAAAAATTGCTCATCAATATGGATCTCTTGTCATCTTTGATGAAGTTCTAACAGGTTTTGGAAGGACCGGGACTTTTTTGGCCCTTGAACAGACCAAATGCCGTCCCGACTTTGTTTGTCTTTCTAAAGGGATAACGGGCGGTTTTCTCCCTCTTGCTTTAACTGTGACAACAGATGCGGTTTTCGATTCTTTTCTTTCTAAAGAAGTTTTCAAAGCTTTCCTCCATGGTCACTCCTACACTGCTAACCCCTTAGGGTGCGCAGCAGCTCTTGCCTCAATCGAACTTTTGGAGCATAAGCCTTATGAAGCCGTAGGTAAAAAGATGAAAGAAGAGGCAAGCACTCTTTTAGATCATCCGCTTGTCGAAAAAGCTCGAGGCCTTGGCACTATTTTTGCTTTTGATTTGAAAAGTGATGAAAATGTGTATGGAAGCACTGTTGGACAACGTTTCACAGAGCTTGTTGAAAAAGAGGGGGTTTTGATCCGACCTTTTGGCAATAAGGTTTATCTCATGCCCCCTTACTGCATTAGCAACAAAGAGATTCACAGGCTGTTTCAGGCTCTTCAACATGGCCTGGCATCCCTTTTAAACCAAGTTGGTTAAAAAGTTCTAGGTCAGCGTCGACTTCAGGGTTGGGGCTCGTGAGGAGCTTGTCGCCTACAAAGATCGAATTTGCACCTGCAAAAAAGCAGAGGGCTTGTTCAGCTGGTGAAAGAGAGAGTCGTCCAGCAGAAAGGCGGACCATCGAAGTAGGTAAAACAATACGAGTTGTCGCAATCATCCTCGTCATTTCGAAGGGGGAGATTTTCTTTTGATTTTCAAGGGGAGTCCCCTCGATCGGAACAAGTGCGTTAATGGGGACCGATTCGGGAGGCGTCGCCAAAGATGAGAGCGTATGAAGCATTGAAATTCTATCTTCTTCAGTTTCACCAAGACCCAAAATACCTCCGCAACAGACCGAAATACCCGCCTTTCGAACATGATCCAATGTCTCTAAACGGTCGTCAAAAGTCCTTGTAGTGATTATGTTGCTGTAATGGTTGCGACTGGTGTCAAGATTGTGGTTATAGGCATAAAGGCCAGCCTCTTTGAGGCGTTGCGCTTGAGGTTCAGTGAGCATGCCAAGTGTTACGCAACACTCCATGCCCATCGTGTTGACACCCTTGACCATCTCCAAGACCTGTTCAAAGTCTCCGCTATCTCTCACCTTTCTCCAGGCAGCCCCCATGCAAAATCTAGTGGCACCACTATCTTTGGCATTTTTTGCAGCTTTTAAAACATCATCGACGGCCATTAACTTTTCAGCTTTTACACCCGTTTGATAATGCGATGACTGGGGGCAATAAGAGCAGTTTTCTGGGCAGCCACCTGTCTTGATAGACAAAAGGGAGCATCTTTGGACCTGAAGAGGGTCAAAATGACGGCGATGGACAGTTGCAGCTTGGTAAACTAGTTCTAATAAAGGGGTATGGAAAAGGGCGCGGATCGATTCTAATGTCCAAGAAGTCATGGTGTCACCAAAGGGAGTTTTAAGGCACCCCAAGCTAAAAGTCCGCCTGTTAAATTATAGGCAGAAGCTTTGGGATGTTGAGCTAGGTAGAGATCAGTTGCTTTTTTGGAGCGGGCTCCAGAGCGGCAAATGAATACGACCGGTACGTCAGTCGAGATCTCTTTAGGATTAAAAGAAGTTATAGGGTGAAAAAGAGAGCCTTCAATATGATGAGATGCAAATTCCTCCTCGGATCTCACGTCGACAAGAAGGATTGATTCATTTTTTAATTTCTCAAAAAGCTCTTTCGGCTCAATCTCGTTCATCATAAATCCCGAATCCATTATAGGATAATCCCTTATGGCTGCCCAAGTGAAATCGATCCTTAGTCATTTATTTCGTCTGATATTTAACTTTTTCATGTCTCTCCGTTACTCAGTCGAGGTGAAGGGGCTGAAGGAGTTAAGTCAAGAAATAGGTAAAAATGGTAGGGGAGTGCTTTTTCTTCCCAATCACCCGACTGTCCTTGTTGATCCAACCCTTGTCTCGTTGGCTATTCACAAAAGGTATCCTGTTCGGCCTGTCATTGTAGACTTTATGTACCGGCTTCCCCTGGTTAGCCTCCTCATGCGGATCATCGATGCCATTGCGATGCCCGATTTTGGGTCTGGAAGCAACACATTAAAACTTGAAAAGGTGCATGAGGCTCTTCAACAGGTGATTCATGGACTAAAAAAAGGAGAGGTCTTTCTTTTTTTCCCCGCGGGAAAAGTAAAAAGTTCATCTGTTGAGCAAATTGGAGGAGCCTCTGGGGTTTACCGCATC
The DNA here is from genome assembly GCA_020050175.1 of Parachlamydiales bacterium. Taxonomy (GTDB): domain Bacteria; phylum Chlamydiota; class Chlamydiia; order Chlamydiales; family JAJFMK01; genus JAGVKY01. The sequence continues at coordinate 5,618 of JAGVKY010000047.1, read as the reverse complement.
GTGCAAGAGGCAGAAAATTATGACATTGTTCTTGTCCGTACAACAGGGCTATGGGGGAGTCATTTTTCTAGGGCTTACACTTCTAAAACCCCCCACCTTGGCAAAACACTCCTTGTCGGGACAAAAGTCCTTTTAAAAAACCTTCTTTTCTTTACCCCCCGTCGTAAAGTAACGATTACTTTTGAAAAAGCCCCCAAAGATTTTCCTGTTCATGGCACAAAAAATGAGATTAATCAGGCCCTAGAGCAATGGTATAACAAGATCGAAGACACCTTCGTTCATGTGCCTTACACCCGCTTTGGAAAAGAACCTCAATGGCCAGAAGAGAAGAAGGTTGAGAAACACTCCAAGCCTGTTGATGCTTTGATCAAGGAAAAAGTTTTTGCTAAATTAAGTGAAATCTCCAATGTTCCTCTCCAAAGAATGCGGGAAGAGATGAATCTTTCGGCTGATTTGGGCATTGATTCACTTAGTCTTGTTGAGATTGCTGCCTTCTTAGAAGAAGACTTTGATGTCCATGAATTGCAAGGGAGAGAGATCCTCACCGTCCAGGATGTCTTACGACTGGCTTCACAAGAATCTTTTCCTCTTCCAAGCGGAGAATTGCCCAGAGGATTGGAAAATTGGCTTAAGGCAATAGAGAGAAAAAGATGCGAATTGGCAAAAGGGGAGTCGATTATCGAGGCTTTTTTGCAAAAAGCAGACCAAGATCCCCATCGGGCGATTGCAGCTGATCTGACAGCCGGCGTTTTGACCTACCGGGACATCAAGACCCGCATGATCCTTTTAAAAAAGCTTTTCACAAATTTGCCCGGAGAAAAAGTCGGAATCCTCCTTCCCAACAGTTCGACAGCTTTGATCTGTATCCTTGCTTGTCAAGCAGCAGGTAAAATCCCCGTGATGCTTAATTGGACATTAGGCTCTCGCCACATCAACGAGGTCATCCATATCACAAAAATGGAGAGCGCCGTCTCTTCATGGGCCTTCTTGGAACACCTTTCGAATACTGATCTTGGCCAGCTCTCCCCTTTGATCACACAGTTAGAAGATTTTCGAAAAAAGATCTCTATTTTCGACAAAATCAAAGCAAAATTTCTTTCTTATTTACTCTATAAAACTAAACTAAAGAGAAAAGATACAGCTGTCATTCTTTTTACGAGTGGAAGCGAAGGGACACCAAAAGGAGTTCCTCTCACCCATGACAATGTTTTATCTAACATTGATTCCCTGAACCGTTCGATTGAACTAAAAACAGATGACGTTCTCTTTAATTTTTTGCCCCCATTTCATTCCTATGGCTTTACGGTTTCTACGTTGTGCGGCCCTTTACTTGGGATGAGGTCTCCTTATTATCCTAATCCCAATGAGCCTCATCAGCTGGCAAAAGGGGTCGAAATTTTTAAAGGGACCATTCTTTGTGGGGCACCGACCTTTTTAAAAAGAATTTTAACTGTTGCATCCCCGAAACAATTAAAGTCTCTTCGTCTGATTGTGACAGGGGCTGAAAAAGCTCCCCAAGAACTCTACGAACTCGCAAGAGGTTTAAAGAATGAGAACAGAGTGGTTGAAGGCTATGGGATAACCGAATGCTCTCCCGTCCTAACCCTTAATCGATCAGAAGATGACACAAAAGGAGTGGGCAGGCCCATTGAAGGGGTTGAAATGGCCATCATCGATCACGAGACCCATGCCCCCCTCGGACCTGAAAAAACCGGCCTTGTGCTCGTGAGGGGACCTAATGTATTTCCAGGCTATATCACCCAGAATATCTCCCCATTTTTGACTCACCAGGGAAAAATTTGGTATCAAACCGGCGATCTCGGTTTTTTAGATGAAAAGGGGCGGCTCACATTAACAGGTCGATTAAAACGATTTGTTAAAGTTGGCGGCGAAATGATCAGTCTTGGAGGGCTTGAAGAGGTGCTCAGTGAAAAGTATCCTCTTAAAGAAGAGGGTCCCCTTTTTGCGGTATCGGCTAAAGAGAGGGAAGGAGATCGGCCACGTTTGATTCTCTTTACAACGCTTCCATTATCTCTTGATGAAGCAAACCACGTGCTAAAAAGTAGTGGCGTTAGTAATCTTGCTCGTTTTGCTTTAGTGTACAAACTTCCACAAATCCCGCTTCTCGGAACGGGAAAAGTTAATTACAAGAAATTAGAAGAGGAATATTTCGTTTGACTCCAGCTCTTAATTTTTATAACACACTCACACGGACGAAAGAGCCTTTTTCTCCTCTTGAGCCTCCTAAAGTGCGGCTCTACACTTGTGGACCAACAGTTTATCATTACGCCCATATCGGTAATTTTAGGACGTATGTCTTCGAGGATCTCCTAAGACGTGTCTTGAACTACTTTGGCTACGAAGTAGAACAAGTGATGAACATCACTGATGTCGATGATAAGACGATTAAAGGGGCCATTAGAGATGGGGTTACTTTAGATGAGTTCACAGCCCCTTTTACTAAAGCTTTCTTTGAAGATATTAAAACTTTAGGAATAGAAGAGGTTGAATTCCGTCCAAGAGCGACAGATTATATTCCTGCCATGATCGAAATGATCCAAAAACTATTGGATAAAGGGGTGGCCTATAAAGGGAATGATGGGAGTGTCTACTTTTCGATTGCAAAGTTTCCACAATACGGGGCTCTTTCACATCTTAAGCTGGATGAATTAAAAGAAGGAGCTTCTGAAAGGGTTGCAAATGATGAATACGATAAAGAAAAATTAGCTGATTTCGTCCTCTGGAAAGGGTATGACAAAGAACGGGATGGGGAGATCTACTGGGAGAGTCCCTTTGGTAAAGGGAGGCCTGGATGGCATATCGAATGCTCGGCGATGGCAACTTCTCTTTTAGGACCAAAGCTCGATATTCATTGTGGTGCAGTAGATAATATTTTTCCTCACCACGAGAATGAAATTGCTCAGTCCGAGGCTTGCAACGGATGTCATTTTGTCAAAACATGGCTCCATTCTGAACACCTCATCGTTGATGGAAGAAAGATGTCGAAGTCTCTTGGTAATTTTTTTACCCTTCGCGATCTTTTGAAAAAAGGGTTTGATGGCCGCGAAGTTCGTTATCTCCTCCTGTCGGTCCATTATCGGACGCAGCTCAATTTCACTCTTGAAGGTTTGGAAGCAGCTCGCCACTCTCTTCGTCGCTTAGACGATTTTATTGAAAGGATCCAAGCCTATATTCCCCAAGAAGACGGTCCCGTCGAGGGGTTGATTCAAGTAACGAAAGAAAAAATTGAGAATGCTTTAGCTGACGATCTCAATATTTCACCTGCGCTGGCTGCTCTTTTTGACTTTGTGAGGGGAGTTAATCTCTGGATGGATCAAGGAGAAATAGGAGAAAGGGGAAAAGACGAAATTCTCGATTTTCTACATCGGCTAGATCATATTCTCGGTCTTTTTCGCTGGGAAAAAGAACTCGATATTCCTGCTCCAGTTCTCGAAGCTTTTGAAAAAAGGCTCCTCGCTCGTCAAGAGAAAAACTGGGCTGAAGCTGACCGGTTACGGGCATGGATTTCCTCTCAGGGATTTCAAATTGAAGATACCCCTCAAGGGCCTAAACTCAAAAAGTAACGATGTCAGCACCAGTTGCTTATCAAAACTTTTTTGTTTTTATCTCCGCAAATGGGGATTCTATCTCTTTCAAAAGAGCGACAACTCATAGCTATGCAAAAGTCAAATTTGCTAAGGACAATGTGCACCCCTGACACGTTAGCCGTTGTTATCTACTTTTATTGAAGAAGTTTATAACATGTTTGAATGGCCTCTATTCCGAAAAATCCCCCTGCATCTGTTGCCGACTTTAATAGAAGAATTTTAGGATATTCAAGATTAGGAAATCTTGAGTTGGCATTATTAACATTTAGGGAAATGGCAAATAGCCATTTTAAACCTAACCAACAAACAATTTTATCTCTTTTAAGACCTGAGCTCTACCCAAAAGTAGAAGATCTTTTATTTCTTTTTAGAGAAGTTTTTTATAAAAGCCTTATTCCCGACCAAAATACTTGCTTGCATATTCTTTTAGATTTGAGCTGGAATCGCCGCTTTAAGGAACTTTTTCAATTTCTCGATTGGATGGAAAATCAGCAGATGGCCTATCCCAGCGTAGCCATGGCGCAAATTATAAAAATTCTTTTTGATCATCATGAATTTTCTCGAGCCGAAATGGTGGTTAAAAAACTCAAAGAACAGGGAACTCTCGATGTGTTCCACTGCAATTGCATGATCAATGGTTACCTTACAGCCGGAAAACCTAAAGAGGCAGAGAGGCATTTACAGGCCATTTACGAGATTGGGAAAGTTCCAAATGATTTTACACAAAAAATTGCTTCCTCCCATTTCGAAAAGTGGAATGCTAGAGCCAAATTGAGTGAAAGTGAAAGATATGTCGCTCAAATCGATGACCTTCTTAAATGCAATTGTCTCCATCCAACAAAAGAAGATGTTGCCCAAGCCTACCAACTTGTATTGCAACTGATTCGGATGGGAAAAAAGCCAAATGGTTTGCTTTACTCCCGTGTCATGAATGCTCTCGCTGCAAATGGGGCGTTCGATTCGGCTTTTTCACTTCTTGAAAAGATGGCAAAAGTCGGGGTTGCCCCTATTGAGCATGCTTTTTCCCATTTATTGCCACGGCTGATAAGTTTGGGCCGCCTAAAAGAATCTGCAATGTGCCTTTTAGTCATGCAAAAAGAAAATTTCTCGATGAAAGAGACCTTCATGAAGGGGGTACAGAAATTGAAAAGAAGACAAAAGGAAAAAACTCCCGCTTTTTTACTATTATTCCATATTTTTGAATCGTCAGGTATTCCAGAAGATTTTTTTGATAATAGCCCCCCTTTAGAACTAGAAGAACTAAAATTGATATTGAGATTTTGTGGAGCCATGAGAAAACCAGAGTCGGCTTGGGCGCTTCTTCATAAGGTGAAAACACTTGGATTTCCCACTGATTTTGAATGTTACGAGGGTGTGTTCTTTGCTTGTGCTAAAAGTGAAGAAGCTAGTGGCACTTTTTCTGATGTTCAAAAAGATGTAAGGGAGGAATGGTTGCCAATAACACCTTATATTCATCTTTGTTTAATGGAAAGAGAGCTCCAGCGCAATCAAGTTGAATCGGCCGCAAGAATTTTTGTAGATGAAAATATAGGGCCGTGGATTTTAGATCATTTCCAAGTAAAATTAGAGCGTCATCTTCCGGTCGATAAAAAGGCCTTAAAAAATGCAATTGTTCTAGATTTAAGAACATTTCCTCCAAATTTTGTTTATTTCTTCCTCGAGCAGTATTTTAATCTCAACCCAAGAGAGAAGTTCTTAGAAATATTAGTCCGTGAAGAGAAATCTTTAGTTGAATTTGATTGGCAATGTACAATTGGAGAATTAGAAACTCTTTTAAAGATAAATTTATCAAAATTTACTATTTATCCTAATAACAATCATTTTGATTGCTACCTTGTTAAACCCGCAGGAAGGGCCCCATGAAGATATCTATTCTCCATCGTAACGATTGTCCTAAAGCCGAAGGGCTTTGTGTGGTCATTGATGTTTTACGAGCCTTTACAACGACAGCTTTTGCCTTTGATGGAGGGGTCAAAGAAATTGTCATGG
>JAGVKY010000193.1 GCA_020050175.1 Parachlamydiales bacterium | reverse complement strand
TAATGCAGTGACTTTAGGACAGCAAATTTTTGAAGCTGGTCTCCTAGACTATTTACAAGTGGCTATTCTTGAGCGTCTTGAAATTGATTCTCGAAGACGCGCGATCCGTCTAAAAGGGACCCGTTATCTCTCCACAGTCGGCTTAATTAAAGCCCTGGGCGGTTCATTTATTGATTGTTAACATTTAGGAGCGATTCTAGCTTTAAAAGGAGAGTCGCTATGCCTGGAGTTAACTCAAATGATTTCACTGTTGTTTCTGGCAATATCGGAGCTGGAATAGATGATTTTAAAGAGGCAATTACGGGAGATCTACTTGCTGAAAAGGTCGAAGTAACTGCCGATTTAGTGAATGACATCGCTACACAATACCCCGTTATTGAGCGCTCTTATGCAGCCATAGTGACTGATGGTAAGAACCTGGCTGACATCTATACCCTCCAAGAATATAGACCAAAAGAGCATCAACGCCCCATTGTTGACAAGCTAATAGAAAAAGGCTACCTGCTTGTCAAAGCCGATTTAAAAAATCCTGACGCTGTCATTCTCATAAGTCCTCGCTTCGAATTAGTAAAAAATTGCAGTGTTTATGACTCTAGGGGATCAGACGCGGCGATTGCCGTTGTGCGGGATAAAGAAACTGGGAAAGAATGTGTGGTTGCCTCTTTGCATGTGCCCGGATTTAATTTAAACAAGTCAAAAATCGAAGCAGATGATACAGCAGCAGGTTCTGAATATTTAGATCTTGTTCTAAGCACTCTGAATGACTTGCAGGCGGAAGGGAGAAAAGTCGAAATTTTGGGAGCCGATATGAATGCCTTCCCTGAAAAATATAAGCCTTGGTTTACCAATTTAGAAGATCAAGGGTTTACAACCCATCGTCTCAATAAAGCCACTAACATCGATCCGAAAGATCCAAATATATTCAAGGAGATTGATTTTGTTTTTGAAAGACATCCCGCTCCAGCTGCAAAAACGATTTACTCGATGCTTTTTGGTTCATCAGTTGAACCTGCCGACCCCAATCAATTTTCCCTAGATCGGGATTTTGAACCTGTCGGTTTAGGAGATTACACCTCAAACCCCTCCGATCATAGACTTCTGAAGGGAAGAGTCAAACTCTTTTAATTGCTCGTAGCTAATGGAATAGCTACGAGAATTGGGTCATGCTAAAGCTAAGCGCGTAGCCATGGCGAGCGACGTTTGTCGCCAGAAGGTCCGCCTGTGCCATCGCTATCTCTACGGATTCTTTTGCTGCTTGAGGCAGCTCCCCCGGCTGGCTCTGAATCCTCCCGCTTTCTTCTTTGAGCTAGTGGGGTTACGTCGACGCTTGGAGGTCTTACACCATTGTAGGGATGTGGACTGTTAAAAGGGGATGGAGAGGCAGATGACGAATCATCAGAGTCGGAATCCAACTCATCCCCTTCACCTCCTTCATCCCTCATAAATTTAACGAAGGCAGCAACCTCAGCATTAATGTCGACCTCTGCCTGTAAGACATCTTCAGCAACACCGGATTTTTTAAATGAATTATTGAGCCACTCTTGAACGCCTCTCTTTTCAGTTTCAAAAAGATCCATAAGAGCATGCTTTGGATAATCTTTGAAAACAGCTTCTAAAGCCATACATAAACAAGGGGTCATCATATGGAAAAGATCGTTAATTTTTTTCTGATTAGGTAGAGTAAGTCTTACCCCAAAAGATTTATTTTCCTTTAGGAAATAAAGCTCCTTTAGAGCATCCAATAAAGGAAACGATTTAATCACGGAAAGAGCTGCTTCCAAAAAATCTTCAACTCTTAATAGATGATCTTCGTAGGGATTAATAGAGCGGGCAATCAATCTAAGTTTCAATGAAAGACCCGTCTCTGGATCTAGCCAAACGATTCGACACAACTCTTTAATAAGTTCGGGGGCAGCCTTTAACCACCCTGCTTCCTCATCAAAAAGATTAAAAATCTGAGGTTTTATTCTTTTAATTGGTGAAGGGAAAAATTCATTTTTGTCGTAGAAAAAAAGTTCTGCTAGTTGATCTACTGTAAGTCCAAGAACAAGATCACGCCATCTTCTTGCAGTAAAAGTTTGGTAGACATCACTCCAGAAATCTGTATCCTCAAGAGTATTATGAGCTCTGACCATAGCTAATAATTCTTCCGGAGTTACATCAGCGAAAACAGGGAGTACAAGTTCCCAAACCCCCATGCGTTCGACGAGATCAAAAGAATCTCTATCTTTACCGATTTCAACAATCAGACTGGCCCATAAGTCTGCAGGAAGTAATCCAAAAAATTCGAAGTCCTCGCTACCATCTTTTGGAAGAGAGAGGATAAATTCTTTCCAAATCTCCAATGGAATTTCCCCAAAGCGAGAACCCCATGTGGGATTTAGTAATAAAGAACGAAGAAGAATAAAACGTTCTGCTTGTGTACCTATAGGTCTTACACCCTGGTCGTTTTGACATATCGCATCTTCAATCGCATAGAATCCGTCAGGTGAATTCGGTACAGCTGCTGCACGATACAGTTGGTCATACTGATCGGGAGAAAAAGGAATGGGGCGTAAAGAATGAGGTGTGCCAGGTGTTACTGCCATAGTTTTACTTATCTCTTGGTTATGATAATGTTAACACTTTCTCATGCGCCCGTAGCTCAATGGATAGAGCGTTGGCCTCCGGAGCCAAAGGTTTCAGGTTCGACCCCTGACGGGCGCAATTTATAATACATTTTCTTTGAGAGTGCAAGCTGCAATCTCTTTTATTTATTCACTTTTTGCTCGCAAGCCTAGCATCTCTTCTACGACGCCAACTATTTCCTGCCGGACAGGTTCGAAATTTTCAAGAAAGTCTTGAGGTGTAAGATGATACATTATATCTGGTTCAATTCCAATACCTTCGACAATTTTTCCATTTGGTCTCGTCAAAACACTTGTTGTCATCCGGCAACTGGAAATGCCATATCTATTAGGGAAAGAAAGAGGTGGAGATAAGGCACCCCCTGCCCCTGCGGTTTTTGCGCCAAAAAGAGTGGCTCTGCCTGCATCTTTTAAAATTGCAGGAAAGAAATCTGCACATGAAAAATCGAGCGGATCTGTCAAAATAAGAATAGGTTTTGAAAAGTGAGTTTTTGGATGAGGTAAGATCTCCTCAATTCCGAGAAAGGGATAAGCTTCCGAAATTTTAGATCCTTTCGCAGCTTGATCAAGAACAAAATCGGCATAGCTTGAAAAACTTTTTTCTAATCTTTCGTCTGCTGGATAACCAAAAAAACTTTTTCGCTGCTCCTTTTCCTCTTCGAAAAGATCAGGGCTAGTTAACATTTCTTTAACCCGCATCGCCATTTGGATTTGTAAACTTGAGATAACCTCCCATTGGGAAAGAGCTTTAACGGGCTGATCGATAAAAAGGGAAACAGAGGCATACATATTAAATGCTAACCCCCCGGGATTATGAAAAAGATCTATCACTAAAAGAGAAGCGTCCATTTCATTTAGTTTTCGGACGAGTCTAGTTAAACAAAAGAAATCTGATTCTTTATCAAAGCGAAAATGGGGAATTCTTAGATAACCAACTTTTGCTCCCTGCGGAGTTTCAAAAAGGTAGGCGTGGTAGGGATCTTTTTCCCAACTTTGCCAAAGAATTGGACCTAGGGGGGGAAGAAATGAAATTTTAGAAGCCATTGCAAAAAGATTTTTCTTCTTTTGCTTGGTATCAAAACGGGTGTAAATAGGAGAAAGAGAGGATTCGATCGAAGCTAATTCGAGTAAAGGGGACCTTTTCTCTGCGACAAGACTTTTTGGAACCATTTTTTGTGGGTAAAATTCTGGACTTACATTCCATTTGAGTGTTGCATGACCAAGATCCTCCTGACGGATGAAATCGATCTCCACGTCACCTGTTTGCAGTTCAACCCCCATCTCTCCATCACGAACAGTTAGATACCGCACCACAAGCTCAAACCAACTTCTTGAAAAGGGAAGCCTTCCAAATTCTTTTTCAAAAAAATGGTGAGTTACCTCATCTATGGCCTCGCCATTCCAGCCCAAAATTTCATCTCCGATTTGCAAGGGGCAATCTGGACAAGACTCTTTATCGACATAGACGACAAAGTAACGGCCCTCACTTTCTGCTAATTGAAAAGGAAGAGTAGAAAACCCACTCGATTGGAAGCTGACGTGAACATGAATATCACGAGTGGAATCAAAAAAACCTTTTAACGCTTTTCTCCAGGTTTGGAAGTCTTCAGATTTTAGTGCGCTCTTTAATTTTTTTGTCTCTTCACGAAGGTTCCAACCGAAGGCTTTTTCCTTAAGAGATTTAGGAGCATAATTAGTTTCAAATTGATAACGAAGATGATTTATAACTCCCAAGCCCTCTTGGTAAGGCGAAGAAGTAAGCGGTAGAGATAGTAGAAGAGAAATTAAAAACATGCTTAGAAACAAAGACTTGGACGATGTTAACATTTTTGCTTTGATGAGGGAAGCTATCACTTGGGGCGAAAAAGCACGGCTTCACTCCCCTCCCAATCCATGGGTGGGAGCCTTCGTTATCAAGGAGGGAAAGATTGTCGGCAAGGGATTTACGCAGTCTCCCGGCTCATCACATGCTGAGATGATGGCTTTAAAGGATGCCAAAGAGCTTGCCAAAGGAGCAACTCTTATCACAACACTCGAACCTTGTTCTCATCATGGAAGAACCCCTCCTTGCTGTGAGGCCATTGTACAGTCGGGTATTTGTAAAGTCATCATCGGTATAGAAGATCCCGATCCTAACGTCAAAGGCCAAGGGACCGCATGGTTAAAAAAAGCAGGTCTTGAAGTTATTGAGAATTGCTTGTCCGATGAAGTTGCCCTCTCTCTACGCCCCTATCTCCATCAAAGAAAAACTGGCCTCCCCTTTGTCATCGCCAAAATTGGAACTTCTCTCGACGCTAAAATGACCGACTCAAGCGGCCATTCTCAATGGATCACATCAGATAAAGCACGGCAAAGAGTTCATCAATTACGAGCAGAATCACAAGCTATTCTAGTCGGCTCAGAAACGGCTCTTCGCGACCAACCAAAGCTCACAGTCCGCCATCCCCCTTTTCCTCCGTCACAGCCGCTTCGTGTTGTCCTCGATCGTCGCGGTCGCATCCAAAACGGCTTCGACATCATCCTTAGAGAAAACAACTTACAAGATGCCCTCAAGATTCTCGGCCAAAGAGGAATTTTGCAGGTCATGGTGGAAGGTGGATCAGAGATACTTTCTTCGTTTCTGAAAGAAGATCTAATCGATCTCCTCTACACGCATACAAATGGCCGTATCTTCGGGGTTGGTACAGCCTTAAGAGAGCTCGATCACGTTTCCTCCCCTCAGCGATTTATCCCCGAATCAACAGCTCTTTACGGAGACACAGTCGAAATCGCCTGGTTCCGACTCACAAAATAAACATGATTTTAAAGAATTAAAAATATTGTTACTGTCGTTGTTGTGTAACGGTCTCAATTTAGCATCTCTTAGGTTGATACGTATGCCTCTCCATCCTGCTATTTTTATTTTTTTATCCTTTCGGATCGTGCTTATGGTGTGGCGTTTAGCATATCTTCGACGGCTTCGAGGATGCTTTGACGCATGGGTTCAAAGTGTAAGAGATAGTCTTCAGGGGTGATGTGATATTCGATGTCAGGTTGAACGCCAATTCCTTCAATGAGCTCACCGTTAGGGCGGAGAACAACACTTGAGGTTGATGTGAGACCTGAGATGCCAAGGCGGTTTGATAATAAAGTGTTGAAAGAAACGGCCCCTCCTGCTCCTGCTGTTTTAGAGCCGAAAAGGGTGGCACGGCCAGCATCTTTTAAAATGGCTGG
>JAGVKY010000003.1 GCA_020050175.1 Parachlamydiales bacterium | reverse complement strand
AATCAATCATCCCTTCTTGCGATTCCTCTTTGGCGATACCCACCACACGAAAGCCCTTTTCCTCGGCCCTTTTCGCCGTAGCTTTTCCCACCGCTAACACACTTTTAGAGCACAAAGGGAAAAGATCAACAGCCGTCTTGCTGGTCAGAATCACATGAGTCGCTCTCTCCAAAGGCTCCATAAAATCAGGGGGGGTCAAGGGAACCACCTCTATCAAAGGAACATGTGTGACCTCATAACCCTCTACAGGGTAGGGCTCCAAACCAAAACACAATGCTCTCTTCATTTTCATAAAAGCAGAATAACAGGATCCGAACAGTTATGGGTAGGATCCATTGGCGAGGCAAATAGGTTTCTTGGGAGAAAACCTTTCTCTGTGATCTCTGTGTACTCTGTGGTAATAAAAAATAAAAAAGTTTAACCACAGAGATCACAGAGAAAAAGTACAAATCCCGTTCTTTATTTTTGAATTTTTTCTAATATTGTCGCTGCTCACCTACTGTCTAACGGACGAAACAGTGTTTCCAACTCTTCGTCCTGTTCCCGCCCTACGACAGCAAGCTTACCCTGGAGAGGAGCTGTCTCCTCTTCTAGAATTAAATGGGGTAAATGGGTCAAATTGAGACGAATCAGAGCTGCCAAAGCCACAACAATCCCATCGGCATAACCTATTTCAAGTAAGTGAAGTCTTTCATCGATTGTTCCTCTTAAATCTCGAAAACGGAGGTCTTCTCTTAACTTTCGGACCATTTCCTCACGATGTAGCGAAGATGTCGCTATGATCGCACCTTGTGGTAGAGTCCAAAAGCTCTCTCCTTCACGTGTGACAATAGCATCCCGGGGATCAAGTCCCTTTGTCAGCGCAAATATTTTGAGCCCTACAGGTAGTGACTCAGGCAGATCCTTTGCCGAATGGACGGCGACGTCGATTTCACCCTTGAGGAGAGCTTCATCGATAGCATCGGTAAAAAAGTTGGTTTTTTCCAGCGGCCTTAAACTAGAAGTCTTATCCCGATCGCCGGCAGTATCCACAAAAACCTTCAAGAAGGCTGGAGGCGAAAAAGGAAGAAGAGCTTGTTCAATTTCCTCCATTTGTCGAATCGATAGAGGTGAGGGTCTTCCGCCAACTTTAATGTAAGAGATATTCGATTGCTTCATCGACCCACCTTATTTTGTGAACAGTAAGCTTACTATCTGTAGGGAGCTGTTTGATGGCTTTTTCTGGGATAAGCGCTCGTTTAAAACCCAAAAGTTCTGCTTCTTTTAGTCGGGAAGCAATTTTAGGGACACTTCTTACCTCTCCTCCTAGTCCCACTTCACCAATAACAACTGTTTCTGGGTCAACCGCTCGATTTTTCCAAGAAGAGGCAATCGCTAGAAGAACCCCAAGGTCGGCAGCAGGCTCAAATATTTTTAGCCCCCCAGCAAGAGAAACAAAAACATCCGCAGTATGGAGTTGGAATCCTACCCGCTTTTCAAGCACAGCTAAGAGGAGGGCTAATCGATTAGGATCAAGTCCTGTTGAACGTCTGGTTGGGTTAACAAAACCGCTTTTGGTAACAAGGGCTTGTACTTCGACAAGAAGTGGTCGGGACCCTTCGATCGTTGGGATAATCAGGGAGCCAATTGTCCCTTTTAAACGCTCTTCCAAAAAAAGTTCTGAGGGATTGAGAACCTCTCTTAACCCCTCTTGCTCCATCTGGAACACACCCACTTCGTCAGTGGAGCCAAACCGGTTCTTGACGACCCGTAAAAATCGATGCGTTCCTTGAGACTCCCCCTCAAAATAAAGCACGGCATCGACAAGATGCTCTAAAACTCTTGGCCCTGCAATTTCTCCCCCTTTAGTCACATGGCCAATGAGAAAGGTTGCCAGATTTCTCCCTTTAGCTTGCCGCATAAAATCTGTTGTACACTCTCTGACCTGTGAAACAGAACCGGCTGAAGAAGGGATCTCCCCTTTGTAAACAATCTGGATCGAATCGATTACTAAAAGATCGGGAGAAAGATTCTCAACTTGAGTCAGAATCGCTTCGACCAATGTCTCATTTAATAAAAATATATTAGGCGTTGTAATCCCTAAACGTAAGGCGCGCATCGAAGTTTGCTCGCAAGATTCCTCGCCAGTTACATAGAGAACTTTCAATCCTTGCTTGCCAAAAGCATTTGCCAGTTGGAGTAGAAGAGTCGACTTTCCGACACCTGGATCGCCTCCAATAAGAGTCAGAGAGCCTGGTACAATCCCGCCGCCAATTAACCGGTCTACTTCTCCGATACCAGACTTCATGCGTAATAGGGGATTTGCCCCTACTGCAGGCAGAGAGATGGGCTTTGGGGCCATTTTCAATGGGGTTGGGTTGAGCCTTTTAGGCAAAACCATTTCCTCTTTTAGACTATTCCATTCTGCGCAAGTTGGACATTGCCCTACCCATTTGGCTTGCGTATGTCCACAGTGGAGGCAGCTGTAATGTATTTTATGTTTTGCGATTCCCAATAGACCTCTTGCACAACCTCATTTGCCCATTAAAACCCATCATCTTTTCTGTCCAATTTTTGTACGGTTATGCAAGAGGTCTATTTAACCTTTCCAAAGCATCCTTTGCCGCTTTCTGTTGCGCCTCTTTTTTTGTTGCCCCCATGCCCTCTCCCCATCTCTTTCCATTACCCATGGCTGCAATATGAAAAGTTTTGGAGTGATCAGGCCCCTTTTCTTCGATTAATTCGTAAGTGGGGGAAATACGGAACTCTTT
>JAGVKY010000139.1 GCA_020050175.1 Parachlamydiales bacterium | reverse complement strand
TAGAAAGGCGCGTCAGTAAAGATCCTGATTATTTCCGCCGGATGGCCGAGGCACAAGAACCTAAGCATCTCTGGATAGGGTGCTCAGACAGCCGCGTTCCAGCTAATGAAATTGTTGGCCTTGAACCCGGCGAACTTTTCGTCCACCGGAATGTGGCCAATCTCTTTCCTCACACCGATTTCAATTGCCTTTCTGTTTTAGAATTTGCCGTCGACCTAGTCAAAATCCAACACGTGATTGTTTGCGGCCATTACGGCTGCAGCGGCGTTAAAGCTGCTATGGAAGACCATCAGCTCGGGCTTGTTGATAATTGGCTCAGGAACATCCGTGATGTTTATGCTAGACATAAAGATGAACTAGAAAAAATCCCTAACCAAACTGAACGTTACGAGCGCCTGGTCGAGCTTAATGTGATGCAGCAAGTACTCAACGTTTGCCATACAACGATCGTGCAAAAGGCCTGGAACCGGGGTCAACCTCTCTGGATCCACGGCTGGGTCTATGACCTCGCCACAGGCACCCTCAAAGACCTCGACTGCTGCGTTTCTAGCATCGACCAAGTCGAATCGATTTACCGCATCCGCCCCGAAACACAAGATCATCCAGATCGCTATGACGCAAAACAAATTACTTAAATTTTTATTGTGACAACTGACGGCTGAGAGAGGTTGCCAAATTGATCACCACTGACAACGTAGTAAGTGTTGTCAAAAAACTAAGATGCGTTCGCGGTTCTTAAAAAGATTTATTTAACTCGACCTTTTTTTAGAAGGCGGGGCATATAGACCTTAAGGGGAACTAAGATGAAATTCATAGAAAAGTCAGGTGCCTTCTATCTAGGAAAAAAGGTAGGAAGCGATGAACCTTTGTTTTATGACTCAAAAAATCTGATGACCCATGCCCTCTGTGTGGGGATGACAGGGAGCGGAAAAACGGGTCTTGGCATAGGTTTGATCGAGGAGGCCTCTCTTACAAAAATTCCCTCTATCTTAATTGATCCTAAAGGGGATTTAGCTAATTTACTTCTCACTTTTCCCGATCTTTCTCCCGAAGAATTTAAACCGTGGACCGATGATCCTGAGAAAGTTGCCAAAACATGGAAAGAGGGGCTTGCTAAATGGGGGGAAGATGGAGAGCGGATAAAACGGCTAAAAGATAGCGTCGAGATGGTCATTTACACTCCTGCAAGTCAGTCGGGCATTCCCCTTTCGATTCTTAGTTCGTTCAAAGCTCCTCCTAAAGAACTTTTATCCGATAAGGAAGCGATTCGGGACCGCGTCCTATCTGTTGCTTCAAGCGTTTTAGGTCTATTAGGGATTTCAGCAGATCCGATTAAAAGCCGCGAACATATTTTGATATCCACCCTTTTAGATAACGCCTGGGTGCATGCAAAAGATCTCGACATTGCGACACTGATCGAGCAGGTGCAAAAACCTCCCTTTGATAAAATCGGGGCGCTCGATATCGACACTTTTTTCCCTCCTAAGGAAAGAATGGTTCTTTCGATTAGTTTGAATAACCTTCTAGCCTCCCCTGGATTCAAAGCGTGGGTTGAAGGTGAGCCTCTCGACATTCAAAACCTTCTTTATACCAAAGAGGGAAAGCCCAAGTGCTCCATACTCTCCATCGCCCACTTGTCAGATAAGGAGAGGATGTTCTTTGTGACCCTTTTCTTAAATGAACTCTTAATCTGGCTCCGGCGGCAAAGTGGGACATCGAGTTTGAGAGCCCTCTTCTACATGGATGAAATTTTCGGCTATTTTCCTCCGACCTCCATGCCTCCTTCTAAAATTCCGATGCTCACCTTGCTTAAACAAGCTCGAGCTTTTGGCCTAGGAGTTGTCCTTTCAACGCAAAACCCCGTCGATCTTGATTACAAAGGGCTTGCTAATTGTGGAACTTGGTTTATCGGAAAGCTGCAAACCGAAAGGGACCGCGCCCGTGTTTTAGAGGGTTTAAATATTGCTTCAAATGGGGATCTTAGTTCCAAAGAGCTTGATAAAATGATTGCTTCCACAGGGAATCGAATCTTTTTACAGAGAAGCATCTATGCGAAAGAACCGATTCTTTTTGAAACTCGATGGACATTGTCCTATCTCAGAGGGCCCCTGACACTCCCTCAAATAGCCAGTTTAACCAAAAAAACAGGTGAGAGACTCTCTCCAAAAGAGCCCCCTAAGGCTGCAAAGCCCCTTCTGCCTCCAGGAATTCAAGAAATTTTCGTCAAATCAGAAACTTCTGTTCATTATCGTCCTTATGTCTTGGGTCTGGCAAAACTCCATTTTGTGGATGCTAAAAATAAAATTGACGTCTGGAAAGATGTTTGCTTAATAGCCTCTTTAGATAGTGATGGAGTCCCGCTTTGGGATCAGGCAAAGGAAGATCCAGCTATTAAAGATCGTCTAGACAAGACTCCGCAGTCAGGAAGCACCTTTGACTCACTCCCTTCAGGTCTAAAATCTTCAAATTTAGAAAAAACTTTTGCAACCGCTCTTTATCAAAATCAAACACTCAGTGCAGGGGAAGAGGCAATCAAAAAAGTGCGGGAAAAATACGATCAAAAAATCGCCCTTGTGAATGAGAGACTAAAAAGGGCGCAAGAAAAGTTGTCCCAAAAAAAGCAAAAAGTTTGGTGGCAAATCGCTGATACTCTGGCCTCGTTTGGCTCGGCCATTTTAGGAGTCTTGGTGGGTAAAAAGGTCACCAAAGGGGCGATTAATCAGACGGGGACCTCGCTTAGACGTGCTGGAAGAATTGGAAAGGAACATCAAGATGCTGCAAGTGCGGAAGAAGATATCCAGACTTACCAACAACAAATAGAGGACTTAGAGGATCAGGAACAGCAAGAGATTGAGGAGACGAAAAACCAAGGAGTCCGTCCTCGTAAAAGCGACATTTCTATTGATAAAGTTGCGTTACTATGGATGCCGTAAAGAAAGAGGCGATTTTCTAGAAATCGCCCCATCAGAGAGGATTACTTCCCGCTGGCGTTTTTGATAAGGCCAACAATGTAGGTTAAAAGCGCTCCGCCAACACCGCTACCTGCGATATTGCCAAGAAGCGATCCAATATCTAGTCCGTTCCCAGCGGCGCCATGGCTGGCTGCTGCTTGAGCGAAAAGTCCTAATGCTTGAAGAAGATAGCCCCCAGCACCACCGCCGAGAAGACCAGTAACTGAGTTACCAATGCCTCCAAGACTTTTGTCTGGAGCAGCAGCTCCTACTGCATTACCGCCTGCAATACCGCTGATAAGGCTAATGATTAAATTCATCCAGTCCATGTTTAAAACCTTTTGTTGTTAAGATCCTCACCCTAAAACGAACACTATTTATTTGCAATTGTATGGAAAACATGCTTTCAAAATCGCAGAAATAAAAAAAATAGTAACAACAATACGGAGGGGATCCGACAGGATAAAAAAAATAATAAAACAGTTCCTATGCTGAATTAGAATGTCACTCTGATAGGATTTTGTCCTTGAAGAAGCGGAAGCCTCCGATTTAAAAATGTTTAGCTATTAACATAAC
>JAGVKY010000155.1 GCA_020050175.1 Parachlamydiales bacterium | reverse complement strand
TAGAGAAGCTGTCAATACATTATCGAACGGAAGTTTCAAGTTTTTTAAAATCTTGTTTAGCTCTGTTTGGATATGCCCGAGTTGTGTACGGATAATCATGAGCAGAGGATTGTCTTGGAGAACTACGACTTCTTTTTTATCAAGTCTCAAAGCTTTTGACATCCCCACAAAAAGGGAAGCCATATGGTGGGGATCGACAAGAGTTCTCATCCGGATAGGCTGGAGAGAAAAATAAAAGTTTTCTAGAAGAAATTCATCGTTTTCATTTTCCTTTTCCACAATCGTTTTAATTTCTTGGAGAAGCTCTTTCTCCTTCGCCATCATCCCTCCGTTTAGATCGCGGAAATGTCCCAAAAGGAGCCTAAGCTCTTTCCCTAAACGGCCGCGCGCTTTGTAAAGGTCGACAGAAAGGTCTTTTCGTAAAAATGGCTCTTTAGGGATGCGAGCTCTTAAGTGGCAAACCTCTTTTGGATACCGTTTTTTCACAATCCCGACCTTTTTAACGGCCTCTATTTGAAAGCCCACCATGGGCGTTGGAGCTTCAAAAATATCGTAAAAGGAGCGGTTTTTACTCCCAGTTACCCGAGCAATCAGAACGTGATAAAGAAGCTCTTCTTGCGTTTGCTCTTCAAAGGTCATCACGGCATGGGGAAGATCGCTTACATGGCGCACTTGTCCCGCCACTTGCAAGATGCTCCTCATGATCTCCTCTTCATTTCTAGGCATGAAAACAGGATGGATCAACTTTTCCACGCGGTCATTTAAGTCAGAAGCAAGCTCCTTTCTTAAAACCACAAGATCTTCCGTTGAAAAGCCCACCTCCCCTGCTTTTTCAACTTCTAAGTAAAGAAATTGCAGACGGGAGGCCTCTTTTCTGGTCGTATAGAACGAACCAGGAACTAAACAAGCTTCAGGCAGATAGTGTTGAATAGCTTTGAGTAGATGTCTTTCTTCCAAAAACTCCCTTTGGTCCAAGAAGTTAACACCAACAGCCACTGCGAGAACTTTTCTCCACTTTTCTCGAACACCCACCCTTTCCCGGAAAAGATTCACCTTAAGGACTCGCTTTTCCGGCTTTAAAGCGATTTCTTTCTCAATTTCCCTTTTATAGAGATAACCCAAAGCGACCATCTTCGCCAGATGATGAGCGCTCCGGAGCTCTTTAAAGGGGTCTGGAATGCTTAAGAGTGCATAATGCATCTCCTGAAATAGCGATTCATCAAAGGTTTTGGGGAACCTCTCCATCAAACGGCGGACCTGTTCGTGAATCGTGACTGCCTTTTCATCCAGTGACACCCCTTTCAACTCCAAAAGTCTTCTTGCAAACCAAGGAGAACGAGTTCCGAGAGCAATCTGACCTTTCATGTACTCAAAGTTCTTCATCGCCTCATCGCGGGCATCTAAAGTCTCAAATCGGGCCACTATCTCGCAAAAAGTGAGCTTTAAAAGAACTTCAGGAATTGAAAAATTGATCGTAAAAAGAAGGGGCACTCCCATCGTTTGGTAAGGAATCAACCAGGAATAAAGAACATCATAAAAAAATTTGAAAAGATGCGATCTCTCTTCAGCGACAAGAGATAGTTTTAGTGTAGGCGGTTCGTCTCCTCCGATTTTAGAGACAATAATTGGAAGCTGCTTGATCAGGTCGGCGACCTCTGTGGTCTGAAATATCAATTTAAGTTTTTTCTCTAATTCCTCTCGAAGGGGCCCAGTAAATCCTCCTCCCTCTAAAGAAAAAGGGAAGGAAAGGGGAGGAACAGTAACGTCTTTCATCGGATAGAAGCGGGATCTTGAGCCTCAAAAATTTTTTTGTGTCTTTTCCAATCGGGAGAAGGGTTGATATAAGTTCCCCCTTCTTCTTTCAAAAAACTTCGGATGTGAAGAGGAATGCCGTTTGCTTGAGCCAAAAGGAGGGATCTTTCGTGAAGAACTTTTGCCCCTCCCCGGACAATCGTTAAAGCTTGGTCGTAATCAAGCGAAGAAAATTGTTTAGCTGCTGGAATGGCCTTTGGATCAGCTTCAAAAATCCCATCTACATCTTTAAAAAACTCAACACGGTCAGCATCAAGGGCGACTCCCAAAGCAACAGCTGAAGTGTCAGAACCACCGCGACCAAGCGTTGTGATCTCCCCCTCCTTAGAAACTCCTTGGAAACCAGCAACGATCACCACCTTTCCAAGCTCTAGATTTTCTAAAATTCGACGGGGCCGGATCTCTAGAATTTTTGCGTCAGAATGATTATTGCAGGTGATGATGCCCGATTGGCTTCCAGTAAAACTGACAGCCTCACACCCTTGGTTGGAAAGAGCCATAGCTAAAAGAGCCATGCTGATCCTTTCTCCGACGGTGACCATCATGTCATATTCCCTTTTAGGAGGAGATGGATGGACTTTTTTTGCCAAGGCGATGAGCTCATCGGTCATTTTTCCCATTGCGCTCACAACAATGACTATTCTTGAATAGACTTTTAGCCTATCTAGAATAAGCGATGCTACTTTTCCAAATTGTTCGGGGTCAGCAAGCGATGCCCCCCCAAACTTCATGATCAGGGTTTTCATGACGTTGAATTAATTCGTTTTACTCTGCTATCCTTTTGGGGCAGTAGCCGACGATCGGTTCCCTCCTTCGGATTTCGAACTCCCTCTGATATCTCTTCGGGAAAATCGACGAGCCCCCTTTATATAGCGGTTCGCCTGATTCTGATCTAGGGCTTCGTCGTTATGAGCTGTCTTGCTTAGGCAAGAACTGATGGCCTTCGGGCTGAACTTATAAAATTAACCTTTAACCCCAATCGATAGCTTTTATAGCTATTTTTATCCTTAACCTTCATGTCAAAACACTCCAAAAAATCGGCCGAAAGTAACATCCTCGATGATACAAACTTTCGCCAGCAAGACCGTGATCTCTTCCTCGCCCTTATGGGTCAAAAAAACGATGTAGAAGTAGAAGATAAATCGACGGTAACTCCAGGGACCCTCCTTAGAGGACGCATCGTTGAAATCACAAAAGATCACGTTGTCGTTGATGTTGGCCTAAAATCAGAAGGACTCGTACCGATTGAGGAATTTTCTGATCCTTCTATCGTCGAACTCGATGGAGAGATTGAGGTTTACTTAGATCAGGCAGAAGATGAGCATGGCCAGATTGTTTTGTCCCGTGAGAAAGCTGAAAGACAGCGCCAATGGGAATTCATTCTTGATCATTGCGTCGAAGGATCGATTGTTAAAGGAAAAGTTCTTCGTAAAGTTAAAGGCGGCTTGATGGTCGATATCGGGATGGAAGCTTTCCTTCCTGGTTCTCAAATCGACAACAAGAGGATCAAAAACCTCGACGAATACATTGGCCACACCTACGAATTTAAGATCCTCAAGATTAACGCTGAGAGAAAAAACGTTGTTGTTTCTCGCCGCGAGCTTCTTGAAGCTGAAAGAATGACGAAAAAAGCTGAACTTCTAGAAACCATCGAAGTGGGTGAAGTTCGCGTTGGCGTTGTTAAAAATATCACCGACTTTGGTGTCTTCTTGGATCTCGACGGAATCGATGGTCTTCTCCACATCACAGATATGACATGGAAAAGGATCAAGCATCCTTCAGAAATGGTTCAAGTCGGCGATGAGCTTGAAGTTGTCATCCTCTCTATTGACAAAGAAAAAGGACGCGTTGCTCTTGGTTTAAAACAAAAAGAGGCCAATCCTTGGGAACACATTGAAGAAAAATACCCTCCAGGTACTCGTGTCCGTGGAAAAATTGTTAACCTTCTCCCCTATGGCGCCTTTATTGAGCTAGAACCTGGGATTGAAGGCTTGATCCACGTCTCAGAAATGTCTTGGGTTAAAAATATCACCGACCCTTCTGAAGTTGTCCAAAAAGGGATTGAAGTTGAAGCGATCGTTCTCTCCATCCAAAAAGATGAAGGAAAGATCTCTCTCGGGATTAAGCAAACAGAACATAATCCTTGGGATCAGGTTTCTGACAAATATCCTATCGGCAACAACGTCAAAGTAGAGATTAAGAGCCTTACAAACTACGGTGCCTTTGTTGAATTGGAGCCTGGTGTTGAGGGATTGATCCACATTTCTGACATCAGCTGGATCAAAAAAGTTTCACACCCATCAGAACTTTTTAATAAGGGTGATATTGTTGAAGCTTGTGTACTATCTGTTGATACAGAGAATAAAAAGATTACCTTAGGCATTAAGCAACTAGCTGACAACCCATGGCATTCTATTGAGAAAAAACTTCCTATTGGTTCAGTTGTTCGTGGTGTTGTCACCAAGATCACAGCATTTGGAGCTTTTGTTGAGTTAGAAGGTGGAATTGAAGGTCTGATCCACGTAACAGAACTTTCAGACCAAGCTTTCGGTAAAGTTGAAGATGTTGTCGAAAAAGGCTCTCAAGTAACGGCGAAAGTCATTAAAATTGACCCAGAACACAAGAAAATATCTCTTTCTATCAAAGAGGTTGCCCTCCAAAAGAACCCTTCGCATTACGATGATATCGTTGTAAAACCGAAGAAAAAAGGGGACAAGAAGAAGAAAGAAGAAGAGGAAGACGAAGTAGAAGTAGAAGAGGAAGAATCTCTCTCCTAAGCCTCGAAAGGGGATGGGCGGCAATCGATTTTTGCCGCCTACTCTCTCATTGTCTTCTTTAAAACTATAAAATT
>JAGVKY010000088.1 GCA_020050175.1 Parachlamydiales bacterium | reverse complement strand
CTCCTGGAAAACTTTGGAGGCCACGACTACGCCGCCGGCCTCACCATCAAACATGAGAATATCGAAACCTTTAAAAACCGATTCATCGCCGCAGCCGACCAGCGCCTAGGCGATCAAGACATCCAATCCAAACTTCAACTCGATGCCAAAATCGACTTTAGCGATCTTACCTTCGACTTCATGGAATCGCTCAGCCTTCTAGAACCCTACGGGAATGAAAACCCGCCTCCCATTTTCTATGCTGATGTCCGCCAAGCTTGGCCCCCCAAGATCGTCGGCAAAACCCACCTTAAATTTTATCTCGAGCAAAAGCGGATGATCGAAGGAATCGGATTCAACATGGCCCGCCGCAGACCCCAATTGCTGCGCAAAGATCTGCTCCTAAGAGTGGCCTTCACGCCCCAAATCAATACCTTCCTCAATAAAGCGAGCATTCAATTGCAAGTGCGAGACTTTAAAGTTTTAGAAGATTAAAGATCTAAATTTTTTAGGAAATTTAAGCCTTGAATCACCTCAACACCTTTTTCAATCCTTTCGCGCTTTAACTCTTTAACAACTTGCACTGCGGGCAATTGATATTTTTCATGAAAATAATGGAGTCCACTACTGACAGTTTGATGGCCATTTTTCGCTTCGATTAGCTTTTCAACTTTGTCCTCACATACGAGTGCAAAGTCCACCTCATGTTTTTCTTTTGTTTGCAGATATTTTAGAGAATAATTTTTGGCTTGGTAATCAATATTAAAAAACACATGTTTCAGCAGACAGGTTGCAACGAGATTTTCAAATTTGACTCCATCATCACCTTTCACAAGACCATTATCAAAAAAATAGATCTTCGGCTCCCTAAGTAAGCTTCTAGCGATATTTTGAGAATAGGGGGTCACTCTGAAAACGATATAAAGGTCTTCGAGAATCTGGATATATTTTTTAACCGTATTAGGAGAAATTGCTACATCATTTGCAATAGAACTATACGAAACCGGCGAACCTACTCTTTCTCGTAAAAGCTCAAAGACAAGTTGAATTGCATGGATGTTTTGAATTTCATCAAAATCAAGCACGTCAATTCTCAGTAGACTATCAATGTATTGCAGCCGCCAACGATTGGCATCGACCAGATCTTCAGCTAAAAAAGGTTCGGGAAATCCTCCCCTTTCTAAGAACCGCTCTACTGTATAACTCTTATGCATTTTCTCGCACTCAGCAGGAGATAAAGGCATTAAACGATGCAAAAAATAACGCCCCGCTAGTGAATCGCCCACTTGGTTAAAAATTTCAAGACGGGCACTACCAGTGACTAAAATTTTTTGATGGGGCTGCTTAGTGTCATAAACCCCTTTCAAATAATTTTTCCACTCGGGCATTTTGTGGAGTTCATCAAAAATAAGGAGCTCTGTTGAAGGGAGCCATGATTCGTTCAGTAGGATCTTTCGGTCTTCTGCCCTATCATAAGTCAGATAAATGGACGACTTAAACTCTTCTGCAATCCTTTTTGCCAAGGTCGTTTTTCCGGCCTGCCTTGGGCCAGCCAAAAGAACCATTTTTTTTTGTAAATCGTTTACAATCGCCTGTTTTTGATATCTTTCCATATTGACTTTTTCGCACGCCATTGCAAATAAGTCAAGACTTTTCCGCAATAGCGTGCAAAAAAGTCAACGGACAAAAGCCTCAACATCCTTAACCAGAATGCTTAATGAATTCTGCCAAAAATCGGGCTTAGTCAGATCGACCTTTAGATGCTTCTTACCCAACTCTTCTACCGTCATTTGGGCTGTATCCCCCAAAAAGGCGTCAAATTTCTCACCAAATTTAGGGTCCTTTTTAGCCATGGCATAGAGGCCATTGCTCATTAGATAGCCAAAGGTATAGGGGAAATTATAGAAGGGGAACGAAGTGAAGTAAAAATGGAGCTTGGAGGCCCAAAAATAGGGATCCCAATCGGCTAGCGCATCGCAGTAGGCTTCCTTCTGCGCAGCAAGCATCAGCTCGCACAGCCTCTCTGCTGAGACATATCCCTTTTTCCGCTCGGCATAGAAAGCCTGTTCAAAGATCAAACGGGCATGCAAGTTCATGAAATAGGCAATACTGCGCTGCAATTTATCATCGAGCAACTGATCCCGCTCTTTGTCGGTTTTGGCCGCTGCAATGGTCTGATCGATGACTATCATCTCGGCAAAAGTCGAAGCGGTCTCAGCCACATTCATCTGAATCTGTTGATGGAAAAACGGCAGATGCTCGATGCACAGATTGTGATAGGCATGCCCCAACTCGTGTGCCAAAGTAGCCACATTGGTCGGAGAGCCCTTATAAGTCATAAAAATCCTGCTCTGCTCTGATTTAGGAAACCCAACACAAAAGCCTCCCGCCGCTTTCCCAGGGCGATCCTCTGCCTCGATCCAGTGCTTATCAAAAGCCATTTTGGCAAACTGGGCCATTCTAGGGTGGAATTTTTCGAACTGCTCCAGGATAATTTTGCGGCCATTTTCATAGGAAATATTCTCTACGGGAGCCAGGGGAGCTTCGACATCTACCCACGAGAGTTTTTCCAGTCCCAGTTTCTTCGCCTTGTGTTTCAGATAGCGAACAAAGGCCGGTTTTGCCTCTTCAATCGCCTGCCACATTGCCTTAAAAGTCGCCGGCTCCATTCGGTTCAAAAATAAGGGCTCCATTAAGATATTATCCCAGTTTCTGGTTCCATAGACCTTTAGCCGAAATCCAGCGAGGGCATTGAGGAGCTGAGCTAAAAAATCGGCCTGATTTTGCCAACTTTCGGTCCAGTCCTTAAAAGCCTTTAAGCGGACTTTCCGATCGCCGACGCCCATGAGATTATGCGCCTGCCCCACGGATAAGCCATTGATTTTGATCTTGCCAGTAAAAGTCTGATAAAGGGCCCAAAGGCTATGGTACCCATCGGCAGAGAGGGCGTTAATAATCTCTTCTTGATGGGGCGCCCCTTTGATTTTGGTAACTTCACGTAGTTCAGAAAGATAAAAGGCGATATCAGAAAGCTGTTTTAGAATGGCTTTAAACGCATTCTCATCTAATTCCCCTAAGCGGTTGCCCAAAGTAAATAAGGAACTCTGATAGAGGGCATCGAGTTCGGTAACTTCTCCACTTTTGGCTTGTGCACTTTGATCGGCAGGATTTTGAGCTATCAAACAGGAGGTAAATGATTCTAACTCCTTGAGGATTTTTGCTGCTTCCTGAGTCTGGAGAATATCCGTCTTTAAATCAGAATGATTCTTGAGTAGAGCTTTTGCTTTTTGGAGATCTTTGTCAAAGCTCGCGTCGGTGTATATTGAATCGAGTTCCCACTTCATAAAACCCGACTCTAACACAGAGCACAATTATTTCGAAACAACATGAAGAACCGGATCGAGAGGAAAATTCGAACCCGATCCAAAAATAAGCCAAAATAATCCTGAAAATCGGCGAAAAATTTTATTAAGATAGGTGCAAGGCTTTTGAGTGATTTTCGGTATAAACTAAAAAAAATTTGACTTTATACGGCAAATCGTTCACATTTGCTCTTTTAGAGATCCATAATGAAAAAGAACCTTGTTGTGATTGCTAGCGCTTGTTTTTTATCCAATCCTATGTTTGCTTCACACCTTGATCCCGGAATTTTTGGACAAGTCGGAGTATAGCTGAGCTCTAAGAGGTTTACATTGCTGATGGCAAGCGCGAAATTGCGAATGTGGTTCCCTTGGTCCAAAACGACTAGGAAATTACAAAACAAAATGAGAGAACAAAATGAAAATCATTAGTGCCTTATTATGCTGCGTCCTTTTTATAGGCTCCCTAATTTCTGCAGAGCCGATTGGTAAAGTGATAGCGGTAGAAGGAAAAGCTCAGGCTAATGAGCGGAGCTTAACGCGCGGCGCATCCATTTTTATTTCCGACCTGATTAAAGTTGCAGCCTCTAGTAAACTACAGATTAGATTTAGCGATGGCGGGATGCTCAACCTGATAGAACGGACAGAATACAGAATCAACACCTATGAATTCAATAAAGAAGGGAAAAATGAATATTCTGCGGAACTTGCTAAGGGAGGATTTAGAGCTCTTAGCGGTTCCATCGGAAATGCAAATCCCGACGGTTACAATGTTAAAACTCCTGTTGCAACAATTGGAATTCGAGGAACGATCTTCGAAGCAAATATTGTAAATGGGGAAACCTTTTTTGGTTGTGAAAACGGGCAAATAAGCGTCCGTAATGCCGCTGGCGAGCGTATACTCTCTCCTGGTGAATTCGTTTCTGCGAGTTCTCCCAGAATGTTGGGTGATATCACAACAGTTCGACCTGATGCTTTAAGGGAAGCTTTCTTTACGCCCCCTGTAGGTGGCCAAGCACTTGAACAACAGCAAGCTCCTATAGATAGAAGAGCAGCAGAACAAGAAAAAAAATTAGAGGTTAATGAAGATGAAGGAAATCCACCTTGCTAAGAGAAAGTCGTCTGATGCATTTGGGCAGCTCCCTATTGGACAGAGACTCGATATGAAAAATTGACTTCAAAAAACTTATTGCATACATTTGCAATTCGTGAGGTATGATATGAAAAAATGTTCGCTATTTTTTGCATTTATCTGTTTTTTTTCTGTTCCTGTTTTTGCAGTAGTTCTTACTTTTGATGAGCCAACTAATGGACAGTGTTTTTGCCAAAAAACTTGCGATTTTGATGCGCAAAATTGTGTGTTTCATGGAGATTGCGATGGAACGCAAAATTGCCCTACACAATTTTTGTGCCAGGGGAATGGCGTCTGTTTTAGAACGACCTATATTATGCTGCAAAGCCTGCAACTCGTCTATAATGATATCAAGAGAAAGGAATTTGACATCGCTAGGACAGGGATGATGGGTACTACTGAGGGAACTTATCCCGATTACGAAGAGATCTACATTTTTAATGGAACTACAGCACTCACCAATGAGATAAACATTATCTCTCATTGGTGTAAATAGTTAAAAGGATTTAATTTATGATTTCAAGATGGTTACTTGCACCCGTTCTACTTTGTGGACAAGC
Source organism: Parachlamydiales bacterium (assembly GCA_020050175.1). Taxonomy (GTDB): domain Bacteria; phylum Chlamydiota; class Chlamydiia; order Chlamydiales; family JAJFMK01; genus JAGVKY01. Next base: position 4,019 of record JAGVKY010000088.1, on the reverse strand, counting down.
TTATTCATCAGACTATTATTGTGATACTGATCCATGTGAGGAACAGACCCAAACTTCAATCGGCATCCAAGGGATCTTTTTAACAGAAAGAATGGATGACATTATTCCTGAAGGTCGTCCTGAGATGACTGGTATCCAGATGATGGATATTGAAATTCCAGGTGGAGCTGAATGTCTTGGACTTATTTTGGAACCCTATTTAGGGAGAGAAGTGACGAAAGAGACAGTTATTGAAATCAAACAGCAGATCATGACCTATTATGTGGACCAGGGAATGAGAATGCTCGGTGTTTCGGTTCCCTCGCAAATAACAAAGGGGGGGGTTGTTCAATTCTTAATCACTAAAAAGAGTTTTGGCAGTCCCATTTACATAGGCGAAGGCTGGTATGATTGTGAAAAATTAGGTTGTTATCTAGACGTATGTCCTAACCAAGAAATTTGTGAAGACACCCTATTGAATGACCTCGCTTGGTTGAATTTCAATCCCTTCCGTTATGCAAGGATGAGATATGTTCAAAGCGATGAGAGGGATGTTGTCGATATCGAATTTGAAGTGAAGACAAGGCGCGCTATTCGCTTTTATGAAAGGGCGGATAATACAGGCTTTGCGAGCAGTGGATATGGCCGATTTTATTCCGGGGTTATCCTAGGGAATATGTTTAACAGAGGGGATATTTTATCCTTAGAATATCAATTTTCTAATAAATTCAAACGGTTGCAAGAATTTACAGGAAATTACACCTGTTATTTACCCTGGCAGCATATTTTTTCACTCTATGGTATGTACGCTTCTGTTAAACCGATCGTGCCATTTAATTCTATTCACGCAAGAGCTTACCAAGTAAAACCGCGCTACACCATCATCTTTAAGCCCCTCTATACACCCTTCCAACAAAGAGTTACATTCGGGTTTGATTATAAATATACCAATAGTAGCATCCTTAATTTGTCGACTCTTGAAGGACAAATACAGCCTCTCCCTGGGGCATTGCGCAGAGAAATCAATATCACGCAGTTGCTTCTTGAATATACTCTTTTCCATCACATCTGCAATCACGACATAAGCTTTGATTTACAATTTTATGCCTCACCGTTCAAATTTTTGCCCCATCAATCAAACCAGGCTTATAATGCTCAACGGCCCCATTCAAAACCTTTATATTGTTATTTATATGTCACTGCTGGAGATGTATACACGGTATGTAATACCATGACCATCTCCCTCCTACTTCGCGGACAGGTAGCCTCTAGAACACTTCCTGCAGCTGAATTATTTAGCATAGGAGGGTATGATACTGTTCGCGGCTATCATGAAGCAGAAGTTACTGGAGATAATGGATTTATTGCTAACCTCGAATTGCGCACACTACCTTTCTGTGTTACTCCAAAAAACAGAGGAAAAATCCTTTTTCTTGCATTTCTAGATTTTGGACTTAGCAATAACTGGAATGTGACACAAAGTGTGGTTCCTGGCGCAAAACGCATACCCCATACGCAATATCTTCTTGGCATAGGCCCTGGTCTTCGCTATTCAATTAATCCGAATTTTCAATTCCGTTGCGATTATGGATTCAAGCTTCATAAACTCTTTAGAGGCAATTTGAGCGATAATCAGCTTCTAAGAGGATCTGGACAAGTACACTTAGGTGCGCTTGCTAGTTTTTAGAGATCCTTCTGCGAGCCCTAAGTCAAGACGGGGCGGGCAATATTGAGACCCCACACCCCTACCAGGCAGCGTGATACAAACACGTCAACGAGGTCGTTCACCTACGATGAATCTTGCTCGAGTTCTTTTTCCGAATGAAGGGCTATTAGAAAGGAAAAGTTGGGTATAAAAAATCGGGTTTGGGGGGAAATTCCAAACCCGATTCAAAAATAACTCAAAAACAGAAAAACCTCTTAGATAACTTTAGAGGCTTCAGCTTGTTTGTTAAGGTAGTTTTCTTTGTAAGCTTTCAAATCATCCGTGTGGACAACCCATGCAGCGCCTTTACGAGAGGCTTTCAGAAGACCAACTCGAGTCGCGTAGTAGATTTTTTGAGCTGGTACACCGAGTATATTTGCAACTTGGTTAATTGAGTAGAATCCTTTTCTATTGTCAAAAAGTAGCTCTCCTTGAAACATCGACTTTGTTCTAGAATACTTCTGGCGACGATATTGCTCCAGGTCATCTAGATCGATGGTCCAACGAGTTGTGTGCTTCGTTGCCTTCAGCTTGTTTTGCTTAATCGCTACATAGATCGCTTGTCTTGTGACATTGTTGATCTTTGCAGCTTCTGTAATAGAAACCAGCCTCGATCCTTGTGAACGATTGTTAGTTTCTACTTCGTTATGTTTTTGTTCATGATCCATTTTTTATCCTCCAAATTCTACTGCTGAATATATCCGGACCGTCAGCAGCTGCTTATTATTATTTCTTCTCGTCCTTAGAGAATATTATTTTCTCATAAAATTGAATTGAAAGCAAGCACTTATTTTAACATCTTAAAACCCTAATACTTAGAGTGGAATTGACCAAAAAATCATTATATGGATATTGCGTAACTATTTCTATTTTATATGGTTAAGCTAACAGTAAAATATTTGGATGGCCGAAAAAAATTTTCGTAAAGTGAATTTTTTTCGTGGTCACAAACACCCTTTTTCGATTATGCTGCGTGCAACCAGCCATTTAGGAATCCCTATGTTCTTACGTATCATAGTCTTAGCCCTCCTCATCACATTAACCTCTGCCGCTAAGCCTCCCCAACTCAGCCCCCGCGATGCCCGAGTTAAAATTGAAGAAATTCTTAAGGCCCACGTCAGCCACCATGAGTTAACCCCCGAACTCATTTCGAGGGCCTTCAATAACTACCTCGAAGAAATCGACCCCGGTAAAACCTATTTTTTAATTGAAGAGGTGCAAGCCTGGACCACTCCGAGTCAAGCCCTCCTTCAAGAAACCCTAGCCAACATTAAAAAAGAGAACTTTTCCAATTTCGAGGCCATCCACGAGGCGATTCTCCCTGCCATCGAAAGACGCAATGCCATCGAGAAGAAGATCTCTAATGCCCCATTGCCAAAAGATGTCAAAGCATCCGATTTTAAAGATCTCGAATGGGCAGAGAGCGAAGAAGCCCTCACTAGACGGATCCTAGCCATCCGTGCCCTGCAGCTCGATGCCGCCGAAAAATTTGACCAAGAAATCAAGGGGCAATTCATGCTCCGTCTTGAAAAAAGGCGTCTGAAACATGAGGAGGAGCTGATCACAGAATCGGCTAAAATGAGACAAAAACTAGTGCTTGCTTACGTCCTCAAATCGGTCAGCAGCGCCCTCGATTCACAAACCGCCTATTTTACCCCAGCTGAAGCCAACCAGTTCATGATCCAAGTGCAGCAGCGGCTATTTGGGATCGGGGCGCAGCTACGCGATGACCTCAATGGATTTACCATCGTCCGCCTCCTTGAAGGGGGACCTGCTAAAGATGGAAATACCATGAGGGTCAACGATAAAATCATCGCCGTGAACAATGAACCTGTTGTGGGGATGGATATCATTGAGGCTGTGGAACTTATACGCGGGCCAAAAGGAACGCCTGTCACCCTTACCGTCTTGCGCGAACATGGGGAAGAGGGAGCAAAGCGTGAAGAAAAGCTCGAAATTAAAATCATCCGCGGCGAAGTGGTCCTTACCGAAACGAGACTTGAGAAAAACTATGAGCCATTCGGCGACGGCGTCATCGGCATCCTCCACCTCTATTCCTTCTATCAAGATTCTACCACCTCCTCAGCTGCCGATCTGAGAGAAGCGATCGAAGAGCTCAAGAGCAAACACAATCTAAAGGGGATTATCCTCGATCTGCGCAACAATGCAGGCGGCCTCCTCCCACAAGCTGTTTTGGTTACTGGATTGTTCATTAAAAAAGGGATCGTCGTCTCCGTCAAGGACAATACTGGCGAAGTGCAGCATCTAAGGAATATCGACGACAAGATGGCCTGGGAAGGCCCTCTCTTGGTCCTGACCAATAAGACGAGTGCCT
>JAGVKY010000004.1 GCA_020050175.1 Parachlamydiales bacterium | reverse complement strand
TTGAATTAAAGTTGGCTGTCAAGAGTTCAAAGGATAATTTTGACAAAGTTCTCCCCCTCATCGAAAGAGGAAGAGATGTCCATTTACATCGTTTTGTTCTCCAACAGGAGGAAAAACTTCGTTTAGAACTTTTACCTAGAATAGAAAAACTCGCTGCCAGCTTAGTTTTGTTATTTGAAAAAGATCCAAGTTTCACTAAAACGATGTTTAGTGTCACAGAAGAGGCTATTAATGGAATTCAACAAGCAGCTTCCCATGCCCAAAAAGTTCTGTCTGTACATGAACCCCTTTATCCTAACGGTGAGTTGCGTTGGCCGGGTCGATGGCAAGAAGAGGCGAAAGCTCGAATAGACAAACCAAAGGCTAAACTTTTTCTGACAGGTCTTGATCCTAGAGTTCAAAATGGCGCTGACTACCATCCAGTCTACCGTTTAGGCTTTATTGGAGAAAAGGCTCTTTCTCAACCTGGAACTAAAGAAGCCGAGCAATGGGCTACTATTGCTTCAAAAAGTTTTTTGACTGTTCTTGAAAGCCTTCAAAAAACCGCAAAAGTGGCAAATGAGTTGCCTCAAGATATCAGAGCTCTCACTGTAAAAATTCAAACAGATTGCTCAGCTGCTTTTACGGCCAATACAATCTATAAAAAAGTGTTGGAAGCATCAAAAGGGAAATTTGATCGACAAGAACCGCCCCATGCTGATCAAGTTGCCGACTTTAATTTGACTCTGGTTGGCTATCTAGTTATGTCTTCCAGACTGCTCGCTGAACTGGCCGAAGAAAAATCCAAACAAATAAAACAAATTTTCGACCCAGATCAAAAAAGAGAACAAGCTAGAAAGGTCCTCTTTTTTGCAAAGAGGGCTCTTAAGATTAGTGAGGAGATGGAACAATTTGTGCCGCTTGGCGAACCCATGCAAGTTATGGTTCAAGGTTACCAAGAGCTCATTACACAAAATCAAAAAAGAGCTCGTCAGGCTTTTGAAAGTATTGACATCAGGGTTTTGGATGCTGAATTTGACCTGCTCGATCCAGAAAGATTTGCCCCTCAGTGGGACGGCGATCTGGGTGTGCCTCATCAATTTAAGCTTTAGTCCCCTAAAAGACGCCGCGCTCGATTAATGGCATCCTCTCTTGAAGGGGGAGGAGGGCCATTTTCATTTTTTACCTGAAAATCATCACAGAAGTTATTGGCAGCGCGGTCAGTGATGTAATCCGTGTCAGGGATGAGGCATTCATTCCGGCGCCCTGGGGCATGGTTGCGGCAGTTTAAGCAACAATGTTGTCCTGCAAGGCATTTATCACAAACAGTTCGAAAACCGATTTGATAGACTTCTAAAGGAGTTTGACACTTATAACAAGATAATGAAGCTGTGTTCATTTAAACAGCCAGGGATTTTAAATAGTTGCCGTAACTACTTTTGCCCATCTTTTCTGACAACGTTGCGAGCTGCTCTTTAGAAATCCATCCTTGGCGGTAAGAAATTTCCTCTAATGAGCCGATGAAAAGGCCTTGCCGTTCTTCCAAGAGTTGGATGTATTGGCTGGCCTGCAAGAGCGATTCGTGAGTCCCCATATCGAGCCAAGTAAAACCTCGCCCCATGATTTCAACCGAAAGATCTCCTCTTTGGAGGTACTCTAGATTGACGTCAGTGATCTCAAGTTCTCCTCTATTAGAGGGTTTTAAGGACTTAGCAATGTTAATGACATCGTTATCGTAAAAATAGAGTCCAGTTACAGCTAATTTAGAGGGTGGGACTTTTGGTTTTTCAATTAAAGAGGTGGGTTGTCCAGAAGAGTCAAGGGCTACAACTCCATAACGCTCAGGATCTTTAACCTCATAACCAAAAATGGTGGCCCCTTTTCTCTTTTGGGCGGCTCGGAATAGAAGGGGCTGGAGATGATTGCCGTAGTAAATATTATCTCCAAGAATCAAAGAGACAGGGTCTTGGCCAATGAAACTTTCACCAATGATAAAAGCTTCTGCAATGCCATTGGGGGCAGATTGAACACGGTAAGAAAAAGAAAGGCCTAATTGAGAACCATCTCCTAAGACTTTTTCGAAAAGGGGCAGATCGTGCGGGGTTGAGATAATCAAGAGTTCTCTGATCCCGGCCAACATCATCACCGAGATCGGGTAGTAGATCATTGGTTTGTTGTAGACGGGTAAGAGTTGCTTTGAAATAGCAAGTGTTAGAGGGTGTAAACGAGTGCCACTCCCTCCGGCAAGGATGATCCCTTTCATTTCTCCATCAATTTGGATTATTGTGGACATAATCTAAATCAGGGTTAAGTGTTTGTCAACTCGGCTTTTAGTCTTATTAATACCCATTCTTTTTCTCCCCTTTTTTGTGGGGAAAGAGGCGCTGCTCCATCTCTATCTTTACCGATTGGGTCTCCTTTCATCCCCATTTTCATCTCTATCGATTCATATTCCTGATGTGGTCCCCCCATCAGGGCCGAGCGAAAGACTTTTAGGAAAATTATTAACACTCTTTTCTTGGGATATTGGTGGAGAGCTGATCCATCCAAGACTAGGTTCATTTCCATTTAAAGTTAATTTTAATGCCTTAAAAGGAAATTTTTATCTTCAAACTGGGGAGGGAAAACTGGAGGCTTTTTGGAACGAAGAAGCAAGGGTGGTCAAATTTAGTCATGCACCTCTCTCAATTTTCCCCACCTTCCCCGAGGGAGAAATTAATGGGGAATGGGTGGAGAGCAGGGGATGTGATGGTGCGATCTTCGTCACTTCTTCTGACGGAAAAAATTGGAGCCTTAAGGGATTAGGAGAAACTGCCCTTTTTGAAGGGGAGGGATTGTCTTTGGAAGGCAATCTCTCCCTCTCCTTTTCGCCTGGAGAGTCCCCCTTAGTTAAGTTGTCTCAAGGTAAAGGAACATTAGATTTGCTTGGCCATCAATGCCATCTAGAAGAGGTTCTATTTGAGACCCATCAAAATCAAATCCAAGGGATTTTATCTCTAGAAGAATTTTTTTCTCCTTTTGACGGACTTCATTTTCTAAAGGGAAGAGGTTCTTTTTCTTTCGATCTTTCGAATAGGAAACTCGATGGAAGAGATTTTGAAGGGCTATTTGATCTCCAGGGGAATGAAAGAAGATTTTTAATTACGACCTGGGATTGGGAAGATAACGGAGCCACTTTTGAAGCTTGGATTGAACAAGAGGGGCTTTTAAGAGGTTCATTTCTTCATCACCCGGAAAAGAATATTGTCCATTTTTACGAAGGGAGCTCCATTGGAGGTGTTGATTTTGGCCCTTTAAGGCTCTCTTGGGAGGCAGCTAAGGGATCGGAACGTTTGGAAGGGTCCTTAAGGGGGGAGTTTGTGCCGCTTTTTCAAAAATTAGTGGCCTGGCATTCGATCCCTCTTGATTGGCGCCTTCCATTGGTAGAAGGTATTTTCGAAGGGGAAATCCTCCTCTCTCGCGAAGGTGGAGAGTGTTTTCTTTTTGGTCGCGATTTGAAGATAGAGGCCTACCCTATCGCCTCAGCTTCTTTCGACTTTTCTCTCAAAGAAGGGGCTTTCATTCTTAAAGAGGGAAAAATCGAAGAACTTTCTTTTGCTTTTGATGCCTTACGTAATGAAAGAGGTTGGGACTTCCCCTATTTTGCAGCTGCCTGGAGAGATCTTTTGCAAATAGATGGAAAAGGTACACAGGATCAACAAAGTATTGATCTGACGTTGGAAAAATTCAGAGCCGATTTTCAACTTTTCGAAGCGGTGCCTCATGTCCAACCCTATCTCCATGATTGGGATGTCAGAGGAATGCTTTCTGGTTCAGGGGAGGTCCATCAGAGAGACGGGAAATGGTCTGCCCTTCTAAATGTCAAAGGAGAGGAGATTTTTACCAAAGAAAAGTCTTTTCCTTTTTCGAAAGAAACTCATCTTTATTTCGATGAAAGAGATCCAAATATTTATGTGAGTGGTGGAGAATTTTTCTGGGATGGACATCTTCTTTCGTTGGATTCTGGAACGATTCTTTTTTCAGAGGGGATCTTTCAAGGAACCGTTGAAAATCCAATCGTAGGAAAAATTATTTGGAAAAAACCTCTTGCAGAGCCCCTTACCCTTTTTTTTCAACCCAAAACGTTGCCCCATCAAGTTTCCATGTTGATTGAAGAAGGGGGGAAAATACAAGGTACCTATGGGCATGGCATTTCGTTTGAGTGTCAATTAAAACAAGGGGGAAAAGGAGATGGAAAAGTCTTTTTTTCCAATGTCCCTGTTCCTCCCTTAACTCTCGAAAGCCCTCTCCCCTTAGAGGCAGCTTGGGTTTTTCCCTCTAATGGCTCTCTCCCCTTCTCATTCACCGAAGAAAAAATAGAGATCAAGCAAGGAGGAGAGCTTTTTTCTCAGGGTAAAGGAATTCGCTACGAAAAGATCGAAGGGACAATAAGTTGGGAGGGAGAATTGGATCTCCATCTCTTTCCAAAAGCAGCCCGTTTACCTCTCTATTGGTTAGAAAAGGGAGAAATTGCTTTAGGGGGCTCTCTGCAAGATCCTAAATTTGAGGTGCGTTGGCGCTGATCGACTTTTTAATTCCTCCGATCTGTGAAGGATGCCACCAACTTTTACAGGAGAATGAGAGGCGCCTTTGCCGTTCTTGTCTTCTCCAAATGGAGCCCCTTAGAGTAGAGGGGCGCTGCCAAACTTGTTTTAACGTGGTCGAAGGGTCTTGTTTTGCCTGCAGCACCCAGTTCTCCCCTTTCGATCGCTATGCAGCCGTCTGGCCTTATCTAGGGGCCCCCAAGGGTTTGATCAAAAGGTATAAAAGAGAAAAAAGGGACTTGGATATCCCCCTTTTTGCAAATTATCTTTTGGTGCAGTTAGAACGGCTTTCATGGCCTTTGCCAGACTTGATCGCAACCCCTCCCCAAGATCTGATTAAAAGAATATGGAGAAGGTTTGATCCCATCGGAGAGATCGGAAAAGAATTATCGCAACTTATTAAAGTTCCTCTTTTTAAAGCAGCAAGACGACTGGCTGGACGTCCCTCGCAAGGCTCCTTAAGCAAAAAAGAGAGGCTGACCTTAACTGAAGAGGATTTTATTGTGCTGGACAAAGCGGCTTTAAGGGGAAAACGGGTTCTCATCCTAGATGACGTTTTTACAACCGGGGCCACTCTAAAAAGTTTCGCTAATGCTTTATGGCGCGGCTCCCCTCTTTCCATTTACGGCTTGACTTTAGCGTGGGTTGAGCCAGAGAGCTGCCAAGACCAAGAGGGAAGCGAGGAAGAGGAGAGTCGGGGTGAAGCGGAAATAATTAGGTTCAAGGGCAGGGGAGATACGCTCCCTTCCCTTTTGGTTCAGCATGAGGCGAATGATTTTTTCTGAGGAAGGAAGAAGGTCGTCTTTGGATAATTCAAAAAAAGTTCCACCACCCGATTCGGCCATCTTTGCGAGCAGCGTCGAGTTTTCCCTTTTACCTACACTGATTGTGGATAATCGAGTTCCTAGAAGAGGAAGCCCCTCAATTGCTGCAAATAAAGAGGCCTCATCGCCAGGTTGAAAAGGGGGGTATTCCTCCCCATCGCTGATAAAAAGGATTTGTTGAGGGACAGGGCCCTTCTTTAAATCATTCAAGAGATCATGAAAGACAATTTCAAAGCGGCTTCCGGTGGGAGAAGGGGTGATGTCTTCCAAGAGGAGACGAGTGAGGGGAACATCAATTGTGAGAGGGACAATCGAGTGCAGTTCGCCGCTTGCCGTCGCTAAGGCTACCCATCCCCCCTCATCTGCCTTGAGGATCAGATCAAAAAAATATTTTGCAAGATCAAGTCTTGGTTCTGTACGTATCATCGAATAAGAGTTGTCCAAAAGAAATAGTATAGAAGGAGGTGGGACGGCCCTCCCCTCTTTCCAGCCCACAATTTCTTTTAATTCCAAGGTGCTCAGAAGCATCAGGAATGCTGCTCCCAGTAAAAGGAGGGGACGGAAAGGAGAGGAGCTTTTTCCAAAATAAGACAAAGCTTTTCGGCGCCGCCACTCTCCTGTACCTATCAAGATCAAAAAAAGGAGAAAGCTAAGGTAGAGATAAATAAACCACCTCCCGAAAGAGTAAGTAGAGGAGTAGGGCTAAAAGAGCGATCGCTACAAGAAGAGGAGCTAACGGGACTCCCTCACCCCGCATAGGAAGGGTAAGAGTGGGTGAATGTCCCTCCAAAGCGTCTATTTTTTCAAACAGCTCTTTTAATTCTTCCGGTGTTGCTTGAAAAAAACCTCCATTGGTGGATTTAGCGATGAGTTCCATGCGTCTTTTTTCTGGTCCATATTTAGGGTCGTTATAGGATGGAAAAAGAGAAAGAATATAAATGTGAACGCCCGCCTCTTTTGCCTTTTTAAGAACCGCCGCTAAAGCGATTCCTCTTAAAGGATCTTTGAGGTCTTCCTCCGGGACTTTTTCATTCCCATCGGTAATTAAAATAATAGCATTTCGATTCACCTTAAAAGCTTGACTTTTCTTTTCGGCCCCCTCGGCTAAATAGACAGCTTTGTAGAGAGAATATGTGATCGCCGTCGCATCGTTAGGGCTGCCAGGAGTTTCTGGCTTAAGACTTGCCAAAACCTCTTTCAGACGGTTTTTGTCAGGGGTAAGGGGCAAAACGATTTCGGGCACTCGCGCAAAAGAAATTACCCCAAATAGATCCCCTTGTCTGTGCAGAGCCTCCTCCCAAAAGAGGTTAAGGGAATAACGAAATAGGGAATCGATCTCACCGTTTGGTAAGGGCATTGCGTTACCCATAGAACTTGAGCGATCGATAAGAAGGGTCCAGGCTCTCCCTTCTGTTGGAAGAGGGACAGGTGCTTGTGAAATATTTTCTAAGTAAAGAGAGTCAAAAAGAGACAATCCCAAGAACAAGAGAAAGAGGCGCAAAAAAAGAGGCGTTAACCATGAAAATGAAAATTTTCTTTTTCCTCCACTCCTTAAGAAGGGCGCAAGTGAGGGAACTTTTAGAGTCGGCCCTTTTCTACACAGCAGAAAAAAGGCGCACAGAAGAAAGAGAGGAAATAAGAGAAAACCCCAATAGGAAATGGCAATAGGGGGAAGGGATAGATAACTGTCTGAATCTACCATGTGACTCTAATTCCAAAGGCTTCAAGGAGAGCATCTAAGGCATCCAGATCTTCCCAATAAAAGGAGATCGTACCACCTTTCCCTTTTGAAGAAATTTCTACTTTTCGCCCAAAGTGCGCCATCAATTCTTTTTCTAATCCTTCGATATGGGGCGATTTTCCCGAAGTCGCTTCAGCCCGTCGAACCGTCACGGAAGTGGAAATAATTTGTTGAAAAAGCCTCTCTTGAGCCGCCCCTTCCAAGGAGAGAAGGGCTTTTGCGTGGCCTACAGTCATTTTTTCATTTTCCAAAGCTTTTTGCATCTCTTTTGGCAATTGGAGGAGCCTGAGGAGGTTGGCCACTGTCGATCTTGGTTTTCCAAGTCTTACGGCCAGCTCTTCCTGTGTGAGTCCAAAAGTTTCTAAAAGAGCTTTATAACAATGGGCGATTTCAATGGGAGAAAGGTTGACCCTTTGAAGATTTTCGGTGAGGGCGACCTCTGCTGTGATCGCCTCGCTCTCCCCTTTTCGAATAAGAGCTGGGGCTGTTTTTTCGCCTAATTGATGGAGGGCGATGAGACGTCTTTCTCCACTAATAAGTTCAAATCGCCCCTCATTTTTTGGCCGAAGGAGAAGAGGATGGAGAAGCCCGTATCGTTTGATCGAAGCGGCGAGCCCCTTTATTTCTTCTTCGTCAAAGAGCTGCCTCATCTGGTAAGGACTCCGATCGATAGAGTCTAATGGTACATTGATCAGGATTGTTTGCATGAGAGTCAAATTTGGATTATAGTCTCTACTTCATTGATGTGAATAAGGAACTCTGATGGAGCCAAAACGTCTAGACATTCGCCTATTAAATGGTTTTGAAGAGAGGCAAGAGGAGATTGTCCTTTGGCTGACAGAAAATCGCAAAGCACTCTTTATTGCCAGTGCTTTTCTTCTTATTTTGTTGGTCCTCTTCTTTTCTCTCTTCTTCCAAGATAGAGCAGATTGGGGAAAAGCAAGAAGTGAAGTAGAAAAAGATCTCATCCGCCTCGAAAAGCTTGAAGTGGAAGATCGAGGAGAGCTTTTAGCTCTAGCTAAATCTATTGAAAGTCATTTTTCTAGTTCGCCAGAATTCCCTACTCTTTATGAGGGACGCCTTTCTCAAGCCCTCGTTCAAAGCGGGTTAGTTGAAGAGGCTGAAAGACTTTTAAAGGACCAAGACAATCGACTCACCTCCTCCCTGCCGGAAGCGTTTAAAATGTTTTCGCAAAGTTCTCTGATGATTGCCAAAGGAGAATTTGAAAAAGCTTGGGAAAAAGAGTTAGAACTCCGAACTGAGATCATTGCTCTCATGGACGAAAAGGGAGATGAGCGTTGGATTAACACCCTTTTTGCCTTTAATTTGGTGAGAAGAACGATTCTTGCTGATCTTCTCCATAAGGATATCGAAGCTGGGGTCCTGAAAAAAGAAATTTTTTCACTCCTAGATGATAAAGAAAATCATGGTTCAAGAGGGGCTCTTGAAGGCCTTGTCGAGGCTTATCGGATTGGTCAGAAGACTCTCGTAAGCTACTTAGAAAATCAGGGGGAACTTGCCTCTTCCTTGATTCCGCATCTTGCTTCAGAGGGACGGCCTGAACTATAACAAAGTTTTTATGTATAACATTTAGTCTTCTCCTTCCACGAGACTAAATGCGCCCGGTAGGTGGAACAGGGTGACCTGGGGTTAGAAGGAGGTGAATGTCGATACAACCCCGAAACCACCAAAGAGGATATAATCATGACCCTCTTGCCAGGATGAGTGGGAGAAGAGTCGTTTCCAAGCTCGAGCTTAGAGTAAAGGAAGCGCTCATAAACTGGATTTTGAAATGGAAGCTTCCGTTTTACCGGAAGCCGTAGTTTCTCCTAGAGATGCATGTCTTTAGTAAGAGCTGCGAAGTAACTGCGTATCAATTAGATAGTGCAGATTGGAGTTTTTTCATGAGCGCAGAGTGTCAAACCCTGCTCTTTGAGCTCCCCCTTTCTCCTGCTTCTTCTTCTAGCGAAGAGAAAGCAAAGAGAGAGCCAAAGACCCTCCGCTTAGTGAGTGGTCGTGAAGTGAAAACAATGGAAGAGCCTAAAGCTCAACCTGTTCAGCTGAAGGGGAGACTGACTGTTTCCTTTTAAGGAAATTCTTCTCATCCCCCGCAACTGCGGGGGATTTATCACGGGGTTTCTCTCTTTAAGCAATTATTAACAAAGAAAAGATAAGATAGGGCTATGGTCACTATTGATAACATCGATATTGGCGTCTACATCGACTACGCTCGAAGGACCCAATATGTTGATGAATTTACACGGCAAATCCGGCTCCAGGAGGCTGAGACGATCCCTGCTCAATTGCAGGTGATCAATCTTTATCCTCGCATGACTGAAATGGACATCTTACTAGGAGTGATCCCTGTTACAACACCTTGGGCTTATTTTTTCCCTCCAAAAAGATTTCTGTCCCAACGCCGTTCAGCTTTTACTTTTTCTCAGGTAGCCCCATTGGTGACTTCTTTTGAAAAAGCTGGAGATATCGAAAAGAAGCTGGAAGAGCTTGAATGCGAAGATGAGGAGGAAGAGGAAGAAAAAAAATCTCTTCTTCGCTGTCTTCGACAAGTTAAAAAATTAAATTCCTGGCTCTCCTTCATTGTTGGAAGGATGGGGCAGTTTTTACAGGGATAGAAAATGGCAAAGCACAATTGGAGAAAGGAATTAGGTTGGACAGAGGATCATTGCGAAGAGCTTCGCACAGCTGCCTATTCCTACATTCGCCAAGGGAAATATGACATCGCCCTTTCTATTTTCGAAGCCTTGACAGTCCTCGAACCTGAAAATTCGTATGACTCCCAAACTTTGGGGGCCCTCTATGTTGAATTAAATCAGCCCTCCAAAGCCCTAAAGCACCTCGATCAAGCCTTAAAACTTGAGCCGAACCATACCCCCACTCTTCTCAATTTGACAAAAGCTTTTTTTATGCTCGGCAAAAAGCAAGATGGGATCAACATTTGCAAAATGTTGCAAAACGACCCCACTCCCGCTGTCTCCAGCACCGCCAAAGCCCTTCTCTTAGCCTACTCCTAACAGGATGAAGTCGTTTGATCATTGATCTTTTGATTAATTGAACGATCAAACGATATAACGATAAGAACGATATCTTGTTATTTTTTCTATTTTTGTTCAAAAAATGCTGTGCGACGACTTTTATTTGGACTAAAAAATCTGATTGAGGTCTAGGTTTTGCATGGCTGCAGTTGTTAATTTTGCCCGGCGTTGTTGAAAAACTCCTAAATTGAAGGTGGCCTCCCCCTTACTTCAGATTTTTCAATTTAAATTTTTCCCCTTCGAGGCATCCCCTGCTTCGTCA
>JAGVKY010000209.1 GCA_020050175.1 Parachlamydiales bacterium | reverse complement strand
CGTTATTAACCTCAGAAAGTTTTTTTAAAAACTCTTTTAAATGAAAGGTTTGATCTGGAGAAAGCTTATGTAAGGCCGCCTCTATTGTTTTCCCTTGTTGAGCCAGATTTTTGGGGCTTAGCCAAAAATGGAGGTCCTCAGATCCAGCGCCTCTACAGTGAGGGCAACCATGGTGATCGTAAATTAAAGAAATCCCTTCGCGCAAATCGACAACCAGCAAATCGGGATGACTGTGCTTCAGAACAGGCAATACCTTATCTTCAAAGGACTCTCCCATTCGGAACCAAACAGCCGATTGGCCCACTTTGAGCATCTCCTTAGGAGTAGGCTCATAGGTATGTCCACTCACACCAGGAGGGACGAGAACAGAAACTTCAACCCCTTCACCTCCAATCTCTTCGACAAGAAATTGATAGGGAGAAAGGGTGACAAGAACTTTGAGAACTAAAAGAAGGCTTAACATTTGCCTTAAAAGATACGCTTTGCACCCCTAAAAGTGAACCAAATCTCAACAAAATGTTAATAAAATATTGAATTACGGGAGGGAGCATGAAAGTATATGGCAACCGGACCCACCTCTCCCCTTCCTCCAAAAGAATACCCCCCACCTGGGGAAGCCTTTAACCCTGCAAGTCCTATTTCAAAGGACGGCACAAAAAAAAAGGGGATCTTAAAAAAACCCACTAAAGAATTGGAGCTTGTTTTTACCCCTAAAGCTCCAACCCCTGCAAAAGTCCAATTCGTCGATAAAAAAGTTCGGATTATTCATACCCGGCCAACCGAGAATAGTGACTATGATTCAGGACCAGAAACTCCGTTAACACCCACTGAAATGGTATTTTCTGAAAGCACCAAAAAAGCACACAAAATTGCTGAAAAAAACGGAAAATTTGAGCCATTAGTCCAAAAATCTGAAAGATACCCCCGTACTTCAACAACCGTTGCCTACCATCCGACAACTATCAAAGAAATTGAAGAATTTAGGAAAACACTCACTAGGCTTGATAAAATCGATCCCGAAAAAATGAGCCTTGAAAACCTTCAAGATGAAATCAAATATTTAAAAATAGGATTTAACAAATTAACCCGCAAAGTAGAACATCTGTATTCGGGAAAAGGAGAAGCCTTTCACGCACACGACCCCTATTATAAACAAATCGTAGAGGGAAAACATTTCCAGACCTCTCTGCAAGAGGAAATCAATGAATATGTGGAAACGATTAGTGCCTTGGAAGAGGTCCTTTTTAAAAAGATGCATGAAAGAGAATCTGAACAAATTCAACAGAGAATAGAAGATCTCACTACCCTTCGTGATGAGCTGCAAAAGCAATCCCATGAATTGCTCTCCAAAAAAACACCCCTCTTACAACGCTTAGTCAAAAAAACTAATTATCAAGCTGAGCTTACCGAAATCATTGCGCGGCATAATGCAGAAATAGACCGTCTCGTCCAAACCCTTCAACACCTTCACAAATCCTAATAAATTTCTCAGTCTTACAATTAAATAACAAAAAAAGGAGGGAAATTATAGAGTTCTTTAATCGTAAACCCTTTAAATAGAGAGCGATTAAGGATGGCAGCTGTAACAACCAACCTGGGATGAGCGCAACAGGGAGGATGATGAATCCTTTCTTAGCTGATGAGTATTACCGATCCCATGACAATTAAAGCCGTTCGATGCGGCGGATGCCCTCTTTGTCCACTGTAAGGCGGAAAGTGTCAACGTCGATTCTTTTTTTGCGGGCACGGGTGAGGTAGGTTTTTTTAAGGATCAGGTGGATTTGGTAGATCTTGGAACAAGATAGAATTTCAAGTTCGCCTGTCATCGGGTTGAGGTAGGGATAATCCTCCTCAGCATTGCTTGCTTTGATCAAAAATTGGCTGAGATTAAACCGAAAAAGGTCATTCACACGGCGAAGACGCCGATCCCTTTTGACAGCCTCGGGGAAAATTTCTACATCCTTACGAAAATAAAGAATTTTTTCGAGGAGGCGGACATCTTCAAGCTCATCTTTGGCTAGACGGTCTCGCAATTTGAGAATGTCTGGAGCCACTTGATTTCTATCTAAAAAAGAACTGAACTCAGAAACTTTTCCGATCGCCTTCTCTGAATCTGGAAGACGTATGTCAGTTGTATAATCGGGGTAAAGACGGGAAGCTAGGTGGGTGGATAAGCTTTTCATCCCCTCTTTTAGACGGTCCTTAAGGATATAAAGGATCACGCTAAGGACGATAAAGGTTGCCGAATTGATCACGAGAGGAGAGCCTTGCCAAGCGAGAAGTCCCGCATAGACTCCCATCGCCAAACCTGCTGCCACCATCGCCCCAAGCTCTTGAAAACGAGCTTTGGGTTCGTTTCGTTTGATATTCAAAAAGAGAACTTCAAACACATACTTGTTGAGCTCCCCTAATCTCCAAATGGCCTTTGAGGTCATTTCAGGATTGGAACTCGAAAAAATTGTCGAGTATTGCTTCTCTCTTCGATAGATATCCTCTTCAATGATCAGCTTAGCTAAAAGAGTGTCGGCCTCTTGAAATATCTTTTCCTTCGACTTTCGAACAGCATCCAAAAGGACTGTGAGATAGTGTTGGATTGTCACACTGATGAACTCATCGATGTTTTCCCAATCTTTTTTTAGCGGGTGGTAATTAGGGTGAGAAAGGATCTCCCTTTCTAGCTCCTTTTTAGCTACTCGAACACCTTTTACCTTATCAAGAAAATGGAGAATTTTAGTATGAAGCAATTGGTAGTGAAGGCGGTTATCGGCGAGCGACAACTGCTCGATCACATGGACAACTCTGTCTCGGATGCGGCTTCTGACAACATTGGCAAAAAGTTTTAACTCATAAAGCTCTTCCCGAAATCCTTGGCTTGGATCCATCTCATTCAGTTGTTTCTTCAAAGTCTGCAGGGGCGACTCCGTCTCCTCACTCAGAAGACGATCAAGTGAAATCAAAGGCGTTTTGTACCGAATTAAGGAAGTTTGATCTCGGTAAAATTGATTTTTTGTGTAGGTGTCTTTATTGACCTGAAGAGAGGCTGGGATAAAAAGATAAAGTTCAGTGGTATAGGAAGGCTCCCCTTTTGTTTGAACAGGAAGGTATTCGGACTTCAGTTCAAACTGGTATTTATCTCGGATATGGACTTCGCCAAGAGTGAAATCTTCAAAAAGGTCGGACATGGTCTTGTGTAGGTTGATAGCCATTGACCCTAAAGAGCAACGCTATCCGTACTACTTTTCCATATGCCTCAAACAGGGGTGTATCTCCAAGAAAAGTTACACTTTTGAAACGAGATTCGAGTTTGGATTGGATTTTCTCTCGAAACTCTAACTTGTTATCTTTTTGAAGATTAGGGTCTTGCGCAACAACAAAGAGCCCTTCTTTTCGAGGGTCATTTTCAAGCTGCGGCCAATAGTCAAACTGGTTGTGCCTCCGGCCGCTTAAATTAACAAAGTAGGCTCTCTTTTGTCCTGGGCTATAGAAACTTAGAAGGCTTGTCATCTGATAAGACTCTGCAATCAGAGTCTCTTGACTTGGGTTATAACCCACATGTTCCAAAGCTTTTGTTAAACCTCTCCAACCTAACGTACTTTTGAAAGGATTGGATTTAAACGGGATTTCTATATTTCCAATCGCCCGTTCTTGAATCGCAGGAAGAGCCAAAATCCCGGCAGTCAGTATGGCCGAAATAGTTAGGGAGGTGATTAGCCACCCCCTTCGGTCAAGAGAGATCATATCGGCAACAGTTAAGAGAACGGCAGAGGGAAAGATAAAAATTGCCCAATTCCCTTGCATCTTTTCGAACAGGCTCATTCCTATCGGCACAAGAAGGGTCATGGTTAACAGGAAAAGAAAATAGGTTTGCAAACTGATTTTCCTGTTTTTTAAGATCCTATAAATGGCTAACCAAAAAAAGAAGAAAAGAAGGGGTGAAAATAGAGCGGCCTGAGCTCCTATAAACTCAAGAAAGTTACTTTTGGATATCCCCGGGACCTCATTACCGCCCACCAAAATGCTCCCCACATGGCGGAATGTGGCCCCTTCGTTGAAAATATTCCATAAAAGTGAGGGGACAAGGCCCAGAAGGGAAATTCCCACTGTTTTGAAAATAGTTTTTTTCCATTGCGGAACATAGACTAGAACAAAAAGGAAGATCACACCTACGAGAATGTAAATCGGCCATTTAAAGAGGGCCCCCAAGGCAAGGGCTCCCCCTAAATAGAGAGGTTTTGGAGGGACTTGTAAATGGAGAGCTTCCAAAAAAATCCCCATGGCAATGGTCCAAAAAAGGAGCATCCCTCCATCCGTAACAGCTAGAATCGAGCCTATCACTCCTACAGGAGTTAGAGCTAAAGTTACCCCCGACCAGAAGGCCACCTTTTTTCCATAGCCCCCCTTAATGGCAGCCCAGGCAAGAAAAAGGGGCAAAAGAGTGCCAATGAATAAGGCAGAGGAACGGATTCCCCATTCTGTATCCCCAAAAAGAAGAGAAGAAAGAAATATTTGCCAAGCAATACCAGGAGGTTTGCTGTAATAGCCGATAGAGAGATCTTGACTCCAAGTCCAATATTGCGCTTCGTCCGGGCTTAACGAAAAAGGGCCATAAATGATCACCATGGCCAACAGAACAAGACGGATGAAAAGAAGAAAGATCACTCTTTTTCCTGAGTTTCTTTTTGTCCAAATCCAAAAATATCGGAAAAACTTTGTACAGTCACATCACGTCCAATCTGTGAAATTGCATCGAGTAGAGGAATTTCTTTGGGGCAAACTCTTTCGCAGTTTTGAGCGTTACCGCACCCTTCAATACCGCCAGGTGACATCATGACATGATTCCTTTCCGGTTTCTTTTCCTTAGCTACTGGATGAAGATTAAATAGACGGGTTTGTGAGATTGCAGCAGGTCCGATAAAATTCGAACGGGGGTTTATTTGGGGGCAAGCTTCCAAGCAACATCCACATGTCATACAGGTCGAAAGAGAATACCGTATCTCTTGGATGTCTGGAAAGACTTTCGGGCCAGGCCCCCGATCGATCGTCTGATCGACCTCAACCCAAGCTTGTACTTTCTTTAAATCGGCAAACATCTTGGATCGATCCACGATTAAATCCCGGACCAAGGGGAATTTAGTAAAAGGAGCCAAGGTGATCGTGTTCTCTTCCGTGATCCCCACCAGTTTGCCAATTAAAGCGGTGCAAGCTTGCCGAGGCCTCCCATTGATCAACATCGAACAAGAGCCGCACACCTCTTCGAGGCATCCTGACTCATAAGCAATGGGGGCAACTGCTTTTCCCTGCTTGTTAAAAGGATGAAGGCGGATTTCATCAAGCGCAGAAATGACATTATCTGAATCTCTACGCGGCAGTTCGAACCCCTCCCAATGTTGGCGACCAGGTGTTCCTCGATACACTTTTAAGATATAGGTTTCTCTCATAAGGCCGATATTGTCCAACCCCAACGACAAGTTCAACCAAATTCGTTATCTGAGGCCCCAATATTTGACCGAATTCAATAAAATTATAGTGTGGACATCTACAGGATTTTGTAGGAGCGCCGTTAAAAGAGTTTTTTGTCCTCCACCTTTAGGAAAGCCTAATCCTTAAATTTAAATAATTATACGGACCAAGCAATAGGAAACAGGATGAACATTGTTAGAGTGGCAGCTCTATCTTGTTCGGCAAATTGTGGATTTCCGGTTTCCCTTTCTTAGCTTTGGTGTAATCGCGCAGTTCAGGGGGGAAATGGCGAGTATCCACAGGCTGATAGAAGATTTTCGGTTCTTTGGTGATGGGGTCGAAGGCTGCAACCGTTGTCTTCAGGAAATGTTGATCATCTCTTTCGGGGTAGCCCTCTTTAAAGTGAGCACCGCGGAATTCATTTCGGAGGAGGGCACCCTTAGTCATCACAAGGGCCAGCTGAAGCATCGACCGAAATTGATTGGCAAAGATAAAGCTTTGATTTGCAAAACGGCTCTTATCCGGAAGAGAGACGTGGTTTAACCGGTTCAAAAGCTCTAGAATTGTGGCGTAAGTTTTTTCTAGACTTGGGTTGGACCTTTTAACGGTCATATTCTCGACCATGACCTCAGAAAGCTCATTGTGGAGGGCGTAAATATTTTCGTTCCCCTCTTGGGCAAAAAGTTCCTCTCTTCTCTTTTCTTCCTCTGCCTGGTGATAAGAAAAAATCTCGTTTTCGACTGCTTCGTTCAATTCTGAAACTTGGGTCAGATAGCGAGGCACTTCAACGCCTGCCACTAATCCGGCAAAAATACACGAAAGAAGGGAGTTGGCTCCTAATCGATTAGCCCCATGAAATTGGTAGTCTGACTCCCCGACATTAAAACAGCCGGGGATGTTCGTCATCTGCCTGTACCTTTTGCTCCGATCAGGATCATCCGCAGCTGGCCAATCGACCCATGCTCCCCCCATCGAATAGTGAACAGCAGGATAGATCTTCATCGGGACTTTTTTAGGATCTTCTCCCGTGAATTTTTCGTAGATATCGAGGATTGCTTTGAGTTTATGAAGTTTTTCGTGCGGAAGATGGGTCACATCTAGATAGACTTGCTTTTCACCATTGATTCCAAGTCCCATCTCGCAAACGCGGAGAACTTCTCGGCTGGCGACATCCCTTGCAACCAGATTGCCGTAAGCTGGATAAAGCTCCTCTAGGAAATACCAGGGCTCTCCTGTCACTCCACAAGGAATCTCTTTTCCATCAGGTCCTTTGATTTTGAGAGAACTATTTCCATAGACCCAGATTCTTCCTCCCTCTCCTCTAGCAGACTCAGACATCAAGCGGAGTTTATCTTTACCTGGGATTGCAGTTGGGTGAACCTGGATAAATTCCCCATTGGCATACCACATCCCTTGTTGATAAAGACGTCCGTTGGCAGCGCCAGTGCAAAATGTGGAATTGGTCGATTTTTTAAAGATTAACCCCGGTCCGCCAGTTGCGATAACAACTGCATCAGCTTTTAAAACTCCAATAGAAAGGTTAAAAAGATCGAGGAAAACAATCCCTCTAGACTTCCCCTCTTGATCCATGACAAGGCGTAAGAACTCGTGATGCTCCATCCGATGGACAAACCCTTTGGTTTCGAACCTACGGACCTGCTCATCGAGCGCATAAAGGAGTTGCTGGCCCGTAGAGGCACCGCAAAATGCGGTCCGATTGTAAAGAGTCCCTCCGAAGCGACGGAAATCTAAATTACCTTCGCTTGTACGATTGAAGGGGCACCCCATCCGATCCAAAAGATTGATGATGGAGGGACCTGCAAGACACATCTCGACAACGGGGGGTTGATTCGCTAAAAAATCGCCCCCTTTGATGGTGTCGTAGGCATGAATAATAGGAGAATCATCCTCGCCCTTTAGATTCACTGCGGCATTAATTCCCCCTTGAGCGCAAACAGAATGAGATCTTTTACAGGGAGTAACAGAAACAACGGTCACCTCCATTCCCTTTTCGACAAGGCGAATGACAGCCGATAACCCTGCAAGACCTCCACCTACGACAACAACATGAGGACGTTTTGCCATCTTCAAAATCCTCCAAAAATTGCCATCAAGCCAAAGAGTGCAAGAACAACCATGATGCAGGAAGATAGCCGCCAAGCATAGACCTGAGATCTTTTGCTTAGCGTGATTCCCCAACTAATTAAAAAGGTCCAAAGCCCATTAAATCCGTGAAAGATGGAAGAGAAGAGGAAAAGAAGATAAAGGATGATGAGCGTGGGGCTTAAAAAGCTCTTTCGAACGACAAAAAGTTCCGCAGTTCCAAAATCGTGAGTGGTGAGTAAAAGTCGATCCCCTTGGACTTCGTAAGGAACCTTTCTCTCCTTGGCAAGTTTGAGGAGTAGGGGATCATGGGGCACTTCGACCTTGTAACTTGTTTCTGCCCCTTTTTTTATCTCTTCAGGAAAATCTAAAAATCTCATGTGGATCACATGTCCAATGACCCCAAAAACAAGGATAAGAGCTGTGATTCTTTGCCAGGTATACCCCTTATTATGGGAATACTGCGGGAGGGAAGGACGGGACCCATCTGAAGCATGATCATTCGGAGCCCCTTCCCATAGATAGATAAGTCCCAAATAGCCATGAAAAACGAATGGGACAAGAAGCAATCCAAGTTCCAATGCCTTTAAATAGGGAAGATCATGGATTCCATTAGCCGAACGGATAAACGTCTCTCCAAAATCGCCTAAAAATAGGGCTGATTGAGAATTAACAAACAGGTGCTCGATCAAAAAGAGAGAGAGAAAAAGACCTGTCAGAGAATGAAGGCGGCGTTTCAAAAACGCTGACGTCATGGATCACTCCTCAAAAAAATTGGGGGAGGAAAGCTCTTCGATATCCCCTTCTTCTGGAAGAGGCGGGAAGAATTCTTTCGCCTTACGCCAAGCATAACTATTCAACCTAGCGGTTTCATAAGGTTCACTATGCTTCTCAAAATGTTCAGCATCACAATTGAAGGCAGAAAAAGCATAATACCTCACTAATCCATTCTCTAAACGGATCTGATTGACATACTGTAAGTCCACATACTGTCCATAAAAGGAGTCGAAAGTGATGATAAGATCCAAATTATCACTCGTAAAGGGGGGAAATGTCACCGCTCCGCCGACGCCTGGATCCAAAGAAATTTGACGAATAAGAGAATCAACAAGGTCTACGAGTAGATTTCTCGCCTCGCAAAGGTCGAAGAGCTCCTCTGAGGTGTATCTTAGACATAACCCCCCAATCCCAGGATTATAGTAGGTAGCTGCCGTATCTAATCGAATATCATATTTTCCCCTTAGCTCAGCCACATGAAAAAGTTCGAGAGCGGGAAGCCCTTTAGAAATTTCGATAGGCTCCGGAGGAGTGCAAGCGCTTAACAAAAGAAGGGCGATGAGACGTGTTCGTGACATGAAAAGTCCTTGAATAATTAGCTAGCAGGTATAACGGCCGCGAGAAATGAACATTACCCCTAGAGGCCTCTACTTGACAAGGGCTCTTTATCATCTTCTATTTCCGAAAAGTTAAGAAGTCTTGACGTTTAAATAACGTCAATGTAAAATTTACACTTCACTTCAAGCGGTGGAACTTTGGAAGGAGTGTTTCATTCAAAGACCAGTAGACAAGGTGGTAAATGTAAGGCGCCAACCAGAAGACACAGTCCTTGGAACATGTAACGAAAGACTAGAAAAAAATTCGCTTGGGTTGAGAGAATGCTTACACAATTTTTACCTAACCTCGTAGGGCGATTAACTTGGATTTTCGATAAGTCCTTAAGAAAGCGTCTACTAAACCTTAATTTTGTAGTTAGTCCTTACATAAGAAAAGAGACAAGAAATGGCAAAGACATTAACACCAACTCTCGAAAAAAAGAGAACAAAAGTCGATTCCCATCGGTCGCAGGGACACGAACAGAAGCTTGTCTCTATTACCGAGGCTGCTGAAATTAGCAACGTGACTCGTCAGGCGATCTATGTAGCGATTAAGTTGAAAAAACTAAGCGCTAAAAAAGAGAACACCCGCTGGGCGATCCACCTCGATGATCTCGACGATTACCGCAAGCATCGCTATAGCCGGACGCGCTCGATGTTTGATGGCGAGCTTCTTTTTGACAACATGAGAGGCTACTACTCAGTCAATCAGGTTGCCGATAAGCTTAAAGTGCCTGCCCAAAAAATTTACTACGCTACTCGCGCTGGACACATTCGCGGAGCACGTAAAGGCGCTGCATGGGTTATCCACGAGGACGAACTCAAGCGTTACCGTGAGCAGTACCTCGACAAGAAGTTCAAGAAAAAAGCTAGCTAATCACCAACTGCAACCTTTTTGAATAAAAAGCGCCAAGAGGCAAATCTCTTGGCGTTTTTTTTGACCCCATGTTTCCGGGTAGAACCAAAAATATAATTTACTGTAATATAAAGTATTAAAATTTTTTTGGAGTTCTCTCGCCATGTCCGGAGTACGATCTACTCATAGCACTTACTCTATCTCGAATAAATACACGGCTCCTCCCTCCGACTTCATGATGACTGTCTGTCGTGCAGGATCTTATTTTGCTGAAAACGCTGTCGATTCTGCCGTCACGGGGGTCGTAAGTCCTACAATCGACCCTCAAAAAAGCAGTTCAGTTACTATAGTAGCAAGCAGGGTCTATTGGATGGGAAGAGCCATTGCCTCTTCGCTCCTCGCAGCTACCCTATTACCCATCAGTGGCGTAACAAGTTTAATCGCCACCCCTCAGCAACCAGATATTTCCTTCGTGATATCTGATGCCCCATTAACATCCTCAAGTCATTCCTTTCACCTGATGACTTCTAATACAGCACTAGGCCCTCGTTGGTTAACTGCAACTGCTCATTTAGCCCCAAGCGTTGAACGAGCCTCCTTAATCGCTCAAAAAATCACCTCCTTGACTGAAGAAGAACTTCCAGACGTTTTTTTAGGACAAGAAGTCTGGGATGAAAATGCCACTCAACCCCTCGTCGATTCCTTAAAAAACCATTATGGCTACATTGCTCATAGCATTGGTTATAACCGAATCGGCAAAAGCAGCGGTTTGTTTGTCGCCTCCCGGTTTCCTATTGTAAATGCCGAATTTCGTCCTTTCCCCGTCAATCGGCTAGAGGCTTTTAATAAGGGTGTGATCCGAGTCGTGTTAGATGTGAATGGCAAAAACATCGCAATTTACAATCTCCACAATGAAGCTATTGAAACAGACCAAGGCGCAGAATTTCGGAGTCAATCGCTGGCCTCTGTCCTCGCTTGGATCAGAACGGACCAAGATAATTTCGATGACATCTTTGTGGCTGGCGATTTTAATGTTTCCCGCCTAAACAATCATCAAGAGCCGATGGCTGAGTACTCTCAAATCCAAGAGTCATTTTTTCAATATTTCAATGATCCTTTCCTTGCGGAACATGAAGATGAAGTCCGTACTAAGGGAGAAAGCCGTTATATTGAGATGGATGCTCCGGGAACAAGTGAACCTCAAGGTTCTTATTTTTCTAAAGAAGCTATGGAGATTCCAGAGCCTGTTGGTGATGTCCCTGGCTGCCGCTATGACTACATCCTCCGCTACAAAAAAGACTCTCGATCCACCGAAGGGACCGCCGAGATACGCCGCATTTTCGGCAAGCTCACGGACCATCTCGCCGTTTCCGCCAACTTTAACTTAGAAAATCTGTTCAAATAATTGCATAAGCCGATCGTTATATTGTGCATTCTCTTCTAGTTCGGTTTCGCTCATGATTGGAATTCGAGCCACTATCATTTCTTTCTTTTCTGCTAACCATTGAAGATGCTCCTCCCAGAGTCTTGTATAAGGAACTGCCTGGTATTTTTTAATCAAATCAGCGGTTTCTCCAGTCGCATTAGGCGTTATTGAAAAACTCTATCTGAATATCTAAGTAAATCATCAAAAACAAGTCGGGGACACCCCCGCGCCCCGTTAAGGGCCCATTCTGCCTTCGATAAATCAAT
>JAGVKY010000177.1 GCA_020050175.1 Parachlamydiales bacterium | reverse complement strand
TTCCGATCTCAGGCTTTAAAATCACCACTTTTTCGAACCTCTTTCAAATTTTTAATTTCGCTTTTAAGATTCCAGCCAAACACCTCTTCTTTTAGAGCCTTTGGCGCATAGTTATTTTCAAATTGATAACGGAGTTGGTTGATTGCTTCCATATCCTCTTGGGTAGAAGCAGCACTAGCAAAAGAAGTAGTTAGAAGAAAAGCTAATAAAAACATGATGAATCACAAAAAATATCCAATCCTATCAGCTTTAATTAATTTATGAAAAACCAGTTTGATTGGAATGGTGTTTAACTAGTTTTATTTAGCATTGTGTCAACTGTTGATAGGACGCGTCTCTTGAGAGGCTCAAAATTTTGGAGGAAATCTTGAGGGGTTAACTGATATTCGATGTCGGGCTCAACTCCGACACCTTCGATTATTTTGCCATTGGGGCGTATAACGATGCTTGTTGTCAAAGTCAGGCCAGAAATCCCCAACACACTCGGAGATTTGACGTTGCCTATTGCTCCCCCGGCCCCTCCAGTTCTAGTTCCAAAAAGGGTAACTCTTCCTGCATCTTTCAAAAGAGCGGGAAAAAGATCGCCACACGAAAAATCGAGGGAATCGATCAGGATAAGAATCGGACCAGAGAAGTGGGTTTTGGGGTGAGGAAGAATTTCTTCAATTCCCATGATCGGATAAGGAGCAGAAATTTTAGCCCCTTTTGTTGCCTGGTCTAGAATATGATCAGAATAAGATAATAAATTTTTCTCAAGCCTCTCATCGTCAGGATACCCATAATCGAGAGACTTTCGCTCTTTTCGATAGGTTTCGAGAAACTTTGGGTTGGTTAAAGTGCTTTTAAAATAGAGGGCGGTTTCAGTTCTAAGTGAAACCACCTCTTTGTTTAAAAAAGCTTTAATGGGTTTCTGGATAAGAAGAGAGGCAATGGCATATAGGTTAAAGATATCTCCACCCGGATTGTGGAAGAGATCAATAATTAAAAGATCTGCCCCCTTTTCGTTCAATTTTCTAATGACTCGGAGAAGGCAATAGAAATCGGCTAGTTTATTTGACCTAAAATGAGGGATACGAAGATATCCCACTTTAGCCCCTTCTGCCGTTTCGAAAATGTAAGCGTGATAGGGGTCTTTTTTCCAGCTTTGCCAAAGAATGGGGCCTAAGGGAGGAATAAAAGAATTTTTCGCTCCTAGAGCAAAAGGATTTTCACATTCTTCATCACGCTCTTCCTCCAGGTAGGCAGGAGAAAGCATCGATTTTACAGAGATATGGTCATTGAAGGATTTTTTGGGGGAGACGACACTCTTCGTCAGTAGATCTTGCGGATAATATTCCGAATGCGTTTCCCAAGTAAATGTTGCCTGCCGAAGGTCTTCTCCTCGAATAAAATCTAGGCTGACTTCTCCCGATTCAGGTTCTAAACCCATCATTCCCTGCCGCCGTGTGAAAAAATTGATAGCCAATTCGAAGCTTGTCCTATTTAAGGGAAATCTTCCGAATTCTTTTTTAAAGAAATTTTCAACGACTTCGGCAATTGCTTCGCCATTCCAGGCTAAGATTTCATCACCCACCCTTAGAGGACAAACGGGGCACTCATTTTTATAAAGATGGGTAACAAAAAATCTTCCATCAGCTTCACCTAATGCAAAAGGGAGAGTCGAAGAACTTGTCGACTGAAAATGGACATGGACATGTCCATCGTGAGTCGAATCAAAAAAACCCTTTAATGCTCGCCTCCAAGTCGCAAAATCCCCAAATTTTCTGGCCTCTTTTAATTTTTGAATTTCCTTTTTTAGATCCCATCCAAGAGTTTCTTCCTTTAGTTCTTTAGGGGCATAGTTTGTCTCAAACTGATAACGGAGTTGGTTAATGGCCTCGTTATCCTCCTGGTAGGAGGAAAGAAGAGGGCTAAATGGAAAGATACAAAGAGACGAAGAGAAAAAGAAAGGAAATATTATCCAGCGATTAAACAAACTGACCTGCCTTTTGACTGAGAAAACATAAACTGTATCTTATTTTCTCTTTGAGTCTTAGTCCATTTGCGTCTAAGAAAATCAAAGTTGGTTGTAGCGAAGTTCTTCCAATTAGCGAAGTATTTCACGAGCTGTAAATGGCGGATGGTAACAAGATAGATCAGCTCTTTAGCTGAATTTAGTAACTGCCTAACGGCAGGCAGGACCCCCAAAGGGGTCCTGCTACCGAGTTGATGGTGGTTTTAACCCCTATTGTTTCCTGCTTTAGGCACGGCAGGAGCACCACGCAAAAAACCAGGTAGAATATACCAGCCCCCATCTTCCTGGACATTGTTAGGTTGCTGTTGAGGCAGAGCGGCTGCAACTACTGGTTGTGCCGGTGCGGGAGGTGGGCCCTGCACATGAACTGCTCCACCTTCAGGCAGAGCTTCTGCAGCAATTACAGCCGCTATTGGCTGCTGTTCAATTGCAGCTGGCTCTTCTTCTAAACGACGAGCTTCTAAAGCAGCTTGAGCTTGTCGTTCTCTTTCAATGGCTTCTGCTACAGCAGCTTGCGCTGCTTCTTCAGCTCTTTGTGCTTTATCTAAAGCTTCTCGTTTTTGCATTTGATTTTCTTCTGGAACTTCATCTACAACAAAAATTTCATTGTCACCTTCAGCAGGCCCTACTATAGGAGGTTGTTGGAGAACTGCTACAGCTTGCCTTGCAGCAGCAAGTTCAACTTCTTTCTGTTGGCGCACTTTCTTTGCATTTTCAAGAGTTTGTTCTTGTGGTAAGAGAAGAGCTTGAGGATCTTTTTCCCCTCCGAAGAACTTTTTCCTGAAAACAAAGAAAGCAATTGCAAGACCAATAGCCAAGTAAGCGGCAGTACCTGCTAAAGCCACTTGTCCTGAAATAGGTCTAAACTTCACATGCAATAAATTCTGAATCACCCAAAGGATTGGAGAGACTACAAAACGGACTAGGCCGATGGCAGCAGTCTTTACACTTACTGGACCGAATGCGACCTGATTCATACTGATTGTAGGTAGCTGAGAAATAGTCCCAGCTGCACTGTTGATTGGTATTAACGTAGGCATTTTAAATTTTCCTTTTATAACCAAGATAAGATTTCAGTATATGAATTTTGGCAAATTTTGGACATTAATTTTTATTTTAAAAAAAATATTAATCTAATTTTTGAGAGGTCAAGAACTCGCTTTAACCTAAGCCTGAAGGCAAAGGAGAAAAAATTAGCCAAAAATAAAGTTGTTAAAATATTTTAATTTTTGACGTTTTCTAGCACTACCCTGAAGGCATTTTTCATATTTTTTTGGTTCATCCTAACAAAAGAAGCCTCCAATCAGAATCTTGATCTAGACAAGCTGGAAAAGGGTTTTCTAATCTTAATATTATGCTGGATGAACTCAGTCCAGCTGCTTTGTCAACTGCCTGAGAAATAGTCATAAGGGAATAAGCGCGATTTTTTTTGGATCTTTCTTAAGAACTTGTAAAAGATGTTAAAACAGATCGAAGAGCGGTTATTAGACCTTTTTAAAAAGGATGGAAGCGACCCAAAAAAAAGGAGGTGGATAAACCACCTCCTAAGATTGACAGGTCACCAATGTGTGTCTAGGGACCCTTTTCAAATTGTTTAACTTGTTATTGCATCGTTCTGATCTTAATGACTGTTAAATAGGTTGTGTCATCATTCATAAGGACGCAATTTTTATTATTAGAGGAGGCTAAAGCTACCTTAAGGTTCTGTCCGGCCTTTGTGACAGGGATGACAGTTTGGATAACAGTGGGTACAGCTGCATTGTAGACCGCAAATGTGTTTTTCCCCTCTCCCCCTTGCTGGACTCCATCTAATTGTATTTCAAGACTCCAATCTGTGTTGTAATTGGGGTCAGGATAGGCGCTAAGCACGGCAAGGTAGTATCCCGGTTCAT
>JAGVKY010000039.1 GCA_020050175.1 Parachlamydiales bacterium | reverse complement strand
CGCTCTTCCGATCTTAGATCTACGTCAGCTACGATTCGTAATCAGGAAGGAAAAACTATAGGACTTTTTTGCATCAATCTTGATGTATCCAAGTGGGAAGAGATGCAACAATTTCTTTCCCAATGGATCCAGCCTATCCATGAAAAACAGCCAGAGATTCTTTTTAAAAATGATTGGCGTGAAAAAATTAATCTCTATGTCGCAACTTATTTACAAAAGGAAAGTGTTTCTCTGCAGGCTCTCTCTAAAGAGAAGAAACGTGAGTTAGTTCTGGCGTTATATAGAGAGGGGGCTTTTGAGGCAAAAAATGCTGCCTCTTATATCGGTGATGCTCTGCAGTTATCACGGGCAACAATTTATAAGTATTTGGAGAAAAATGAAAATTCCACCCTTTAAGCTCGAAGAATATTTCTCAAAATACGAATTTACGGCTCCCTATCTCCTCTGTTGCTCCGATGCAGAATCTTGGACTTTAAAGGAAATTCTCGATCTAGCAGATCCAGAAACCAAAACCCTTTGGGATCAACTATCGCTTGGTTACACCGAACCTGCAGGGCTCCCTCTTCTTCGCAAAGAGATCGCCAACCTTTATTCGACGATACAACCTAATCAAGTGGTGACTTTTGCTGGGGCTGAAGAGGGGATTTATTGTTCCATGAGAACCTTGATATACCCTGGAGATCATGTGATTAACTTCGGGCCATGCTATCAATCACTTGACACTCTGCCTAAAGAATTTGGTGCTGAAGTCACAACCCTTCCTTTAGACCCTAAAAAGAATTGGAAGTTTAGTGTAGAAGAGGTGGCAAAAGCGTTCCGTCCCAACACCAAGCTTCTCATCCTTAATACTCCACATAATCCAACCGGCTCTCTATTAACGGCAGACGTTTTAAATTCCTTAATTGATCTAGCAAGAAAAAATGGCGCTTACATTTTTGCCGATGAAGTTTACCGCTATCTGGAGGTCGATGAGAAAAATCGTCTTCCTGCGATTGCTGATGCTTATGAAAAAGGGATTTCTCTCAATGTCATGTCCAAGGCTTTTGGTTTAGCTGGCCTTAGAATCGGTTGGTTGGCCACTAGAGACAAGGCCTTTTTAGAGGCGACAGCTTCCTACAAGCTTTACACAACGATTTGCAATAGTGCGCCGAGTGAAATTCTTGCCTTAATAGCTCTCCGAGCAAGAGATGTTATCATCCATAGAGCGCGAGAAATCATACTGACCAACCTACAAATTCTTGATCGTTTGATGGAGCGCCATCCAACCCGCCTCTCTTGGACTCGGCCAAAGGGGGGCACGGTTGCAGTCATTCAATTACTTCTCCCTATCCCGGTCGAAAAGTTCGCTCAAGATCTGGTGGAAAAAACCGGCGTCTTAATCATTCCTGGCACCTACTTTGACTTACCGGGCAACTTCTTCCGCATCGGTTTTGGGAGGAAGAACATGCCCTCTATTCTTGAACGGTTCGAACAATTTCTAAACCAATTATCATGAAAGCTTTAGATAAACTGACTTTGCGAACTCTTCAAAAGGAAGATCTGACAGGAATTGTTAGAACTTTCACCTTCCCATGGAGTTCTGTTCAAGCGACTGAAGAAAAATGGAGACGTTACTACGCTGAGCAGCAATCCAATAAGCGAACAGTGTGTCTTGCGAAATTTGGCGATGAGTTCGTTGGCTATGGAAGCCTATTGCGTCATTCGGAATACCTAGGGTTTAAGAAGATGGGCATTCCAGAGATCCACGATGTCTGGATCTCGGAAGAATATCGGGGGAAGGGATTTGGCAAAAAATTGGTTCAGCAGCTGGAGGCGATGGCTCTAAAAGAAAACCACAAGCAGGTTGGGATCGGAGTCGGACTCTATAAAGATTATGGATCTGCTCAGAAGCTGTATATTCAGTTGGGGTACATACCAGATGGAAATGGAGTGACCTACAAATATCAGCCTGTCATCCCCGGGAATTCGTATCCTGTTGATGATGATCTCATCCTTTGGTTCAAAAAGGATTTATAACTTCAAAACACTTCGCGAATTTAACGAGATGTTTTATACAGGGGGTTTGAGGTGGGTATGAAGATTGCGCTTTTTGGGGGGTCGGGTTTTGTTGGCACCTATCTTAGAAAAGAATGGGAAAGAGCAGGGCTTCAGCCTTTAGTTTACCAAAGAGATAACCATGAGGCCCCTTACTTTTGGGATGCTGAAACGGGACGGCTCGATTATCAAGATCTAGAAGGGGTTGACTTGCTAGTTAACCTGGCAGGGGAGCCTGTTGGAAGTGGTTGGTGGTCAGAGGACAAAAAAAAGGAAATTCTTAAGTCTAGGGTCGATGCGACCTCCTTTATTGCCACAACGATAGCTTCTTTAAAAAATCCTCCCGCCTTATGGGTCAACGCTTCAGCTATTGGCTATTATGGCGATCGGGGAGCGGAGATTTTAGATGAGAGTTCTTCAATGGGTTCTGGTTTTCTTGCCAAAGTTGTCGAAGAATGGGAAAAGGCTGCAGAACCAGCTAAGGGAAAAACAAGGATCGTCTTTTCTCGCTTCGGACATGTTTTAGGGCCTGAGGGAGGGGCGCTAAAAAAGATGCTATTTCCCTTTAGGTTAGGTTTTGGAGGCAAGATTGGCAGCGGCCAACAGTGGTGGAGCTGGATCACACTCACCGATATCAAAGGGGCTATTGAGCATGTCTACTTGAAGAGAGAAATGAAAGGCCAGGTCAATTTTGTGTCCCCTGAACCGGTGATGGCAAAAACGTTTACAGATACACTTGCAAAAGTTTTAGATAGGCCCCATTTGGTTCCTATGCCTACTTGGGCCATTAAAATTGTCCTGGGTGAGATGGGTAGAGAGCTACTTTTAGCCAGCGAAAGGGTCATCCCTAAAAAACTTCTAGATTCGGGCTACAAATTCAAGGATGTCCAATTGGAAGAGGCATTTACAAGGATGCTTGAGACCCATGAGTGAGACTTCTCTCGAATCGCTTGGCTTTCAAAATCTCCCCTATATTGAAGAGAAGATTTCAGCATGGCTGAAAAAAAAAGAAGAGAGAGATCCTTGGGACAATTATTTTGAACCGTTTCTTGGGAACGAGGGCTCATCGATAGAAGAGGCTTACCGACTTTTTGGGCATAAGTGGGCCCATCAAAGCCCTATTCATCCAAGACCCCCACAACCCAAAGAGATCACCGAAATCGATGAAAGGCTGAAAAAGATCTATTCGGGCTGGGTGGGAGTCGAGTTCCGTGGAATCGTCTCTCCCGAAGTGGAGGCTTTTTTAATTGAACGGATTGAGAAACAGGGGTTTTCGGGCAGTTTAAGTTCAGATGAAAAAAGGGTATTGCTCGATCAGTTAAATCGCTCGGAACTTTTCGAAACTTTTCTCCACACAAGATTTCCAGGGCAAAAAAGGTTTTCCCTTGAGGGGGCTGAGACACTTATCCCCATGCTGTTTGAGCTAGTTCACAGTGGCGCAGAAGAAGTTGTTATGGGGATGGCCCATCGGGGCCGATTAAATGTCCTTAGCAATATTCTAAAGAAAAGTTACGGAGAAATTTTTGCCGAATTCAAGGAGGGTTATCTTCCTAAAGATCCTTCCGGGGATGTGAAATATCATCTGGGTTACTTTTATAACGACTCAAAAGTGACGATTCAGCTTCTACCCAATCCGAGCCATCTCGAGTCGGTCTATCCTGTTTTGGAGGGTTTCGCTCGAGGAAGAGAGGAAAAAGGGAAAAATCTTTTACCCATCATCATCCATGGGGATGCTGCCTTGGCTGGGCAAGGGGTTGTCTATGAAACAATGCAATTTCAAAGCCTCCCTGGTTATACAGTAGGAGGTACGATCCATTTAGTGATTAACAACCAAATCGGCTTTACAACTTTACCCGAAGAGGGGCGATCCACTCTTTACTGCACAGATCTTGCCAAAGCTTTTGGCTGCCCCATTTTTCATGTGAATGGGGATCATCCCGAAGAGGCTCTCATGGCGACACGCCTTGCAAATGAGGTCCGAGAAAAATTTGGCATCGACGTCTTTTTAGAT
>JAGVKY010000064.1 GCA_020050175.1 Parachlamydiales bacterium | reverse complement strand
GCTACCTTATCTAACCCAGATTGGAATGGCTCGGGCAGATTTGCTTACGTTACCGCTCGCACCCTTAAGGAAACTGAATGAAATCATTGGTTTTGACCTCCGCCTGCTTTTGCCTTTCTTCAACTCTCTCAAGTTATGAGGGGCAATCTTTAGATGAAGGTTGCTGGGAAGCCTCATTGGAGGTAGTCGGCAGTCAACGGTGGGACGAGTTTTTTAACCATATCCGTTTCTATGGTGAAAAAGATGCCACCATTCGAACAGATAATTTCCATGTAAACTCGCTGCATGTTTACAGCTACGGAGGCAGAGGGTGGTTATTTTGGAACCATTGGTTTCTGCGTGGAGATGCCACTACTGGGCATGTGAGCCATGGAGACTTCCGATCAGAGATTAAAACTGCGAGCACACTTCTGAGAAGCGAGACCCTTGCACACATCAAAAAGGGGAATACTCAGGATGATAATGTAGGTTTTGGTTATCTTTTTCCCATCCGCTGGCTCAGTTTAGGCCCTCTTTTTGGCTGGGCTTACAACGAAATCCATCTCAAAATGGATCATGTAAAAATCCATAAAAAGCCTATTCCTACTCTAGAAGGTTTTACCTATCGCACAAGATGGCAGGGACCCTGGGTGGGATTTGAAGGGATGTACAGCTGGTGTGGCTTAGACTTTGATTTTGGTTACGAATATCACTTTCCTTTTTGGCATGGAAAACTCGACCTCAATGGCCCTACAGTTCCTGGTGTCATTTTTTCGGATAAACGTCATGGGCGTGGAGGTTATGGGAGTGTTTTCTTTGTCCGCTCTTACGCCACCATGATGGCCGGTCTTCAAGGCGGTCTTTCGTTCAAATATCAAGACTGGAGACTTTGGGATGGAAGGGTAGAACCTTTAAAAAGCTCTTTTGCTTCTGTTGGTGAGACGCTTGTTGTTGACGCTCGTGTCCCTAAGTCCACCTGGCGCTCTTTCGAAATCCAACTTAGTCTTGGTTACTTATTTTAAATCTCTCCTTAGGAATTCAGATGAAATCATTTCTTTTGGTTTGTCTATTAACAGCCTCTCTTTCCTCTCAAGAGTATGTCTCTTCGATCTCAGAAATTACACCCGAGATCTTTTTGGAGATGCCCTATTCCTGGAAAGACAACAATCCCGTTCCTTTAGAGGATCTACGCTTGGTTTCAGTGAGCTATTGGGGATTTGATGATCAAGTGCATCAGGGAGCCATGATCTTCCATAAGATTGTTGCAGAAGAAATCAGAGAGATTTTCGAAGAAATTTTCGATGCTCATTTTCCGATCGAGAAGATGGTGTTTGTTGATGTCTACCAGGGAATTGACGAAAGATCGGCAGAAGATAATAACAGCTATTCCTTCTGTAGCCGTGCCATCACAATGGGAACAGCCTTTTCCTTGCATAGCTATGGCTTAGCCGTCGATCTTAATCCTGTTCAGAACCCTTACCTCAGAGGAAACCTTCTCATTCCAAATAATGCCGAAGCGTACCTCGACCGGACTGAAGATTTGAAAGGGATGATTCTACCGAATTCCGTTGTCTACAATGCCTTTATTAAAAGGGGTTGGGATTGGGGTGGAGACTGGATGCCCATCAGAGGCTACGTCGATTACCAACATTTCGATAAAGATCCCGAAGTCGTCCTCGCCCAATAAGTTCAAGGCCTAAAGACAGGAAATTCTTATGGAAAGTCCTGTCCTTTTTTTATCATTGAAAAATTAAAATTACTAAAGGAATGAATTTCAACACCTTCGTCGATAGGGTCCATCCTCTGCACAAAATCTACTAATCAAAAATTCAGGTTGTGGTATACTCGGTAGCCTGATCTTCGAGAGGTCGCCTTGAAACAGACATTTTTACTGATAGTTCTCTTCGCGCAGGCAATTGCAACACCGTTGCAATCCTTTTTTGTCGAAAGTGATGATCACCCTTTTGAGATGGGTTGGGAAAAAGAAGGTGTCCGTTTTGGTTTTCAATCGGATGGCGAAAAAGTTTGTTTGGCCCTAGAAATCCCTGAGAATTACTGGAAAGAGCTCTCTTCTCGTGACCGCAACCTTTTTAGAAAAACCATAAACGAATCTTACCTCTTTGGATTTTCGACCTTTTCATCTGATCCATGGGAAGAGGCGCAAGGTATTTTAGCCAGAAGAGACGCCTCTTGTTTTGGAGCTCCGCTTGAAAATATTGGAGCGATCCCAAGCTTTATTGAAGAGGAAGAGATCAGAGGTTGGGTCCAGGATAAAAGGGTGATTTTTTATACAGGGGCTGGTCTTTCGATTGCTTCTGGCATCCCTGATATGCGGAAATTAGAAGAGCAGCTAGGTTTCCAATCAAACTTCGATGAAGCTTTGGCGAAGTGGATGTATGCTCCTGAGCATATTGGGCAAGAAATCATTGCTTTCCGCGATGCTTGTTCAAAAGGAGCTCCTGCTCGAGGCCACCATGCCCTCAGCCGTCTTGCCAAAGAGACTAACAAGCAGATCCTGACTGAAAACCTTGATTGGATGCACGAAAGGGTGGGCTCACATCCTCTTAGAGTTTCTAAAAGAGTCGTGCAAACAAGAGAGTCGATCGATGACATCCATGCTGTTATCTGCATTGGTCTCTCTCACGATGATAAAGGCTTTCTTCGTTGGATGAAGGAGCATCACCCTGAAATCAAGATCATCGCGGTCAATCCTCTCTGCCCTTCCTACCTCGGCAGCGAAGACCTCTGGTACCCAGGCGATGCCCACGAAATCCTCCCCAAACTCCTCCTCAACTAAAAAACACTCCTCAGAGCGCACTGTATGAGGGCCTCGAGACTGGATTTTTTATCACAGAGGACATAGAGAACAACGGAGAGCCTTCGGCTTGCTTAGCAGATAACCCGATGGTCTTGTGGTCCGATTTAGATTAACCGTAGAGAACGTGGAGAGCCTTCGTCTTTTCGGATAGTTTTGTACTCTAGATATTTCTCCATTCTACAGCTCTAAATCAAAAATGGATGCCCTCGATCGGTGTGCTAAGCCGAAGGCTCTCTGTGTAACTCTGTGGTTCTCTGTGTCCTTTGTGTTAAAAAATCAGACCGCGATGCCCTCGAGTTGCTCGAAAGAAGAAGTTTTCTTATGCCTTTGCGATTAAAAAAAAGAGACTCTATTAGCTAAGATAAATTGGCTAACAGAGTCTCTTTTGAGTGAGCGGATTACTTCTTTTTGGGGGCGGGCTTTTTGGCTGCAGCTTTGGCTGGGGCCCTTTTTGCCTTTGGAAGATCTTCGTCTTCCTCATCTTCGTCCTCCTCATCGTCATCGTCTGTTGAGAAGTCGATCGTAGGAGCTGCGGCGGCCGATTCTTCCTTCCAATGACCTGAGAGCTTACGAAGAGTGGCAAGCTTGTCATCAATACTGCCTGCCTCTAAATCGCGCTCAAGATTGGCACGACGGGTAGCAGCAAGAGCCTCTTCATTTTCAAACTTGGAGGAGAAAGATGCACCAAGCGATGTGCTAATTTCTGGGGTAAAGAGAAATGGTCGGATCGACTTTGGCACCTGAGTGAAAATATCCAATGAAACTTGCGGCTCAATTTCGGCTTTGGTTACTTGCTTAGGAGGACGCCCTCTTTTTGGCCGCGGATGAAGCGCCTCATTGGAATAATAAGTTTTTGCCTTTGCCTGAAGCGTCTTTCTTGCTGAAGAGAGCTCTTTTGAAACAGTTGTCTCAAAGAGTGTTTCTTTTAAACGCTCAAGAATATGCTTTGGAAGATCCAAATCCTCTTCAAAAACAAAATCAAAACTGTGACTTCTTAACCACTCAATGATCCTGATCCGC
The DNA here is from genome assembly GCA_020050175.1 of Parachlamydiales bacterium. Taxonomy (GTDB): domain Bacteria; phylum Chlamydiota; class Chlamydiia; order Chlamydiales; family JAJFMK01; genus JAGVKY01. The sequence continues at coordinate 14,520 of JAGVKY010000064.1, read as the reverse complement.
GAACGCTCTTGGTAATATTGCTGCCACTTTTCAAGCTCTGCTAAGTGGTCATAAATAAATTCTAGAAAATGATCGCGAGCTTCTTTTCCTTGGATGATATCGAGAAGCTTCTCTTTAGTATCAATATCGTAAACTTTTTCGTTTACAAAACCTTCCATGATTTTTTTAGTTTCATAGGAGGTTAATTTGGGAATGGCGACATAACGTTCTTTAAAAACTTTTAGCTCGTTATCCAGAGCATTCAACTCATCTTGCGATTTGTCACAATCGACAAAGAAAAGAAAACCCTCTAATCGGTCGAGGAAAAAATCACGTTCGTCATCCGATTTAGCAAAAGCCTCCATGATCCTGCTGCACCGGAGGATTAAAGGATTTTGAGCTTGGGGAAGAGAGGGAGATATTTGTTTGGCCATTGTATACTTTCGATTGATCTACGCCATTATACCAATCGCAATGAATAACGTCGATTTTCGCTGCGTCAAAGCCTCGGGATTCAACGATCGTAAGTTTGTCCGTATAGAAATATACGAATAAATTTACGATCGTTGAATCGCGAGAGCTTTCAGGCTAGCCAAAATGGACGTTATTCATTGCGATTGGTATACCTAAGGGGAGCGTCCCTTCAAAGACTAAATTCACATTTCCCTTTAAAGAAAGGTTTTTAGGATTTTTTGGCGAGCCTTGCCAGTCGACAGTGAGACGATCTCCTCCAACAGTCAATAATCTAATAGGTGGCTTGACCTCTTCGTGTAAAGCAAGCGAAAGAGCTGCTGCCGTTACCCCTGTACCACAAGCCTCAGTGATCCCTTCTACCCCCCGTTCGTAAGTAGTGACCTTCCACTCTTGACCTGTCCACTCGACATAATTGACATTTGCCCCTTTAGGAAGATCGGGATGATGTCTTAAACGAGGTGCAATTTCTAAAAAAGATTCGGCGATTTCCTTTCTCTCTAAAACCAGATGGGGGACACCTGTGTCAATCAGATCACATTGAAACGAAGAAAATGTTTTTTTTATGCCAAGGAGTTCAGCCTCTCCCATCTCGATCGCAATTTCTCCATCAGAACATTGCCACCCTTTATGCGTTTTATAAAGAGAGTCAACTTGGAAGGGAGCCTCTTGGGGATAAGTGCGAAAAAGGTGACTGAAAATAGCTCTTAGGCCATTTCCACACATTTCAGCTTCATTTCCGTCGCTGTTGATGATCCGCATCTGAAAATGACTCGGACATTTTTTGATCAGAAAAAGAATACCATCCGCCCCGATTCCCCGTTTCCGATGGCAAAGCAAAGTGACTGGCAACGAGGAATATCCTTCTATAAGGATAAAATCGTTGCCAGCGCTGCTATACTTTTTAAAGTTTGGCGTATGAATCGACAATTCCATCTAAAAGACCAAAATCTAGAGCCTCTTTTGCCGAAAACCATTTGTCGCGGTCGATAGCATCTTCAATGACCTCTCGCGGTTTGCCGGTGGCTAAGACATACATATCGACGATCAACGAACGAGTTTTAAGAATTTCTTTCGCCTGAATTTCTAAGTCGGTCGCTTGTCCTCTAATCACACCGCCAATCATTGGCTGGTGGATCATGATCCGAGCATTGGGTGTTGCAAAACGGGAGCCTTTGTCTGCAACAAGAGATAGGATCGATCCCATGGAGGCTGCAAGCCCTGTCACTAATGTTTTGACAGGTGAGGAGATCATTTTGATCTGATCCCACAGAGCGAATCCAGCATCAACAGATCCGCCTGGACTATTGATGACGAGAAGAATCGGTTTTTTGGGCTCTTGTAATTCAAGGTACCAAAGTTTTTCGATGAGATCTTGGACAAGCTCACCATCTATTGCGTCACAAAGAAAGAGACGTCGAGCATTTAAGATCGACATATCTATCTTATCGCGGACCTTCGAGTAGTGTTCCTCGGTGACCTTTTCTTCTGCTTTTTCTTTTGCCATTTTTTTCACTCTAAAACTAATTCTGGGTAAAGCGGAAACCGCCTGAGGAGATTTAAAACTCTCTCTCTTGTTTTCTCTTTGGTCGCTGGATCAAGAACATATTGACTCTTCTCTCCCCCGCGGGCGTTTTTTAGCACATCAACCATCATATCGGCAATCTCATCCATTTCAGCCGTCCCAAGTCCAAGGGTTGTGAGCGCTGGGGTGCCCACCCGAATACCCGAGGTGTACCATGGACCTTTCTTGTCATAGGGCACTGTGTTGCGGCTCGTCGTGATGCTCGCTTCTCGTAGCGCAGATTCTGCTTGGCGACCATTTAGGCCGAAAGAAGAAATATCCAAAACAAGGAGATGATTATCGGTCCCGCCAGAGACAGGACGAACTCCTCTTTTTTGGAAAGATTCTCCCAGGGCTTTCGCATTTTCGACAATTTTCTTCGAATAGGTTTGGAAAGAGGGTTGTAAAGCCTCTTCAAAAGCGACAGCTTTTGCAGCCATCACATGAGGAAGGGGTCCTCCCATCGCCAAAGGACACCCTTTATCGACAAAGGGGGCGAGCTCTTTTTTACACAAAATCAATCCGCCTCTTGGGCCACGCAATGTTTTATGCGTCGTTGAGGTCACAATATGGGCGTAAGGGATAGGATTATAGGGTCCCTCAAAAACTCTGCCAGCGACAAGGCCAGCGAAGTGGGCCATATCGACCATCAAGACGGAGCCCGCTTTATCTGCGATCTCTCTCATCTTGGCAAAATCGATTTTGCGTGAATAGGCCGAATAGCCGGCGAGTAGAATCAAAGGCTTTTCTGTGACGGCCTGCTCCTCTATTTTTTTGTAGTCGAGCTGTTCTGTACCAGGATCAACTTCATAATGGATCGCCTGCATCAGCTTGGAAGAGAGGTTCATCCGGAAGCCATGTGTCAAATGGCCGCCTGAATTGAGGCTCATCCCAAGAATTTTTTGATGAACTAAAAGATCTCTCAGCTGCTCATGTTCATCTTTTGTTAGCTCGTCAACCCCTTTTTTGCCCCATTTTTCGAGAAGGGGAGACTGGATCTTGTCGATCAAAATAGCTAAGAAGGCGATCAGGTTAGCATCGGCTCCCGAGTGGGGTTGGATGTAGGCATGCTCGGCCTGGAAAAGTCTTTCGGCTAGAGTCTTACCCCGCTCCTCAATCGCATCCACATGCTCGCATCCGGCATAAAAGCGGTGAAAAGGGTACCCCTCAGCATACTTGTCGGTTAGCCAGTTTCCCATGGCCAGTTGAACGCCCAAAGAGGAGTAGTTTTCAGAGGCAATAAGCTTGAGATGGCTCCTCTGGTCTTCAAGTTCTGCGACAATGGCTGAGGCAATTTCAGGAGAGGTGTTTTCAAGGTGATCCAAAGCAGCGAGGTGAGCGATCACCGACGACTTTTGTTGATCCGGAGCTGTTTTTGAAAGGTAATGTTTTAATCGTGGCATGCAGAGCCTCCAATGACAGAGACTCTACATACTATCAGCGAATTAGACCTAGATGCAAACAGCTCTTAGTAAAAAGATGGAGAGTATTCGAACGAGCTGCCAGGTTTCAAAACGTGATTTTCTCCCGCTTCGAAGATTTTGTCATTGACTAAGACTTTGAATTCTATAGGTTTAAAATCGCCCTTAACCTCAAAAACCCAGGTGTCCCTGGAGATGTTTTTTAAGGGTTGGCCTTTAGTCCAGCTTAGACCGGCGCCGCTGCCTCTAATCGTTAAGGTGTTAGGAAATCCGACATCAAAGTGTATGGTCACTTTGGTTGATTCGGCTTTCTTTTGATCGTGTTGATTTTCAGCGGCATCATGGTTGGATGACCGTTTGAACATATCTTTTGTAAGGACCATAGGAGGATCTCCTCTGTTTCTAATCTTCCTTATAAGCTTGATTCAAATTAATATTATTAATAATTTAAACCTTTTATGTTGAGATAAATAGCTGGAGGAGGTTATTATCTCGGAGTAGAAATTTCTCTAAAGGGATTCCCTCATGCTCGCTGACCTACGGTTGATTCTCGATATACAAGATCTTGATATCAAGATGATCCGATTGATGAAGCTTCGAAAGGAGCGCTTAAAAGAGCTCAAGAACCTGCAAAAAGTCAAAGAAGACCTTCGCGAAAAACAAAAAGCGAAAGAAGTCGAAATCTTCGAACAGAAAAAAATGATCAAGCTGAACGAAGGCGAACTTCAAGAAATCCAAGAAAAAGCCAAAAAGCTTGAGAGCCAACAGCACTCAGTTAAAAAGGTTGATGAGTTTAATGCTCTTAACCAAGAGATGGCAGCTGTTGAGCGCGATCGGGTTAATCGAGAGCAAAAATTGAGCGACCTCATTGATAAGGTCTCGCAAGAGGAGGATCTCCTCCAAAGCTTAAAAGACACTTGGGAAACAACTTTTTCTAACAGCCGCCAGCAAGAGTTTGAAATTCTTGAGAAGCTAAAAGAGATCAACGAAGAGGGGCGTGGCCTCAAAATTGAGCGGGACCGCATGGTAAAAGATGCTGAGCCAGAGACTTTCTCGATCTATGAGCGCCTCTTACAAAATAAGAAAGATCGCGTCGTTGTTCCTATTGAAAACCGAGTTTGTACAGGCTGCCATATTTTAGTGACAGCTCAAGATGAGAACCTCGTCCGTAAGGGAGAGCGTCTCGTTTTCTGCGAACATTGCTCAAGAATTCAGTACTGGCCAGAAGAGACAGCGCCTACAGGTGAAGATACAAAACCGACTCGCCGCCGCCGCACTCCTTCTGCTACTGTCTAATAAGACAAAAGACAAAAGTCGCTTTGCCTGATAAAATCTCCGATTTTTCCATGCAAGGCGACTTTTGCTATCCATATCATTAATTCCCTGGGGAGGGAGAGGCTATCGCTCTATCTTGAAAGAGATGGGGAGGAAAGTCTGGACTTCGGATGGAGAAGATACCAGAGAAAGTCTGGGGGCCGTAAGGCTACGGAAAGTACCACAGAAAATATGTCGTCTCGAGTTAATCTTGAGGAGCGAGTGAAATGCCCTTCCTAGAGGGGGGCTGCTTTCCCGGAAACGGGGAGGTGTGGGTAAACCCTATCAGAAGCAAGAAGAGGGGTCAGGGATCTCCGACCTATGAAACCCCTCAATGAATTCGCTGGAGGGCTTTGGCGACAAAGCTCCTAGAGGAATGATAGCCCGGACAGTTCTTCCAAGAGCTGTCCTGACAGAATCCGGCTTATTTCCCTCCCCTTTTTTTTTCAACTAGACTTCGTTGGAGAAGGTTATTTAAGCAAAAATAACTCTTTCAGACGTTGTAAAACTATTTTTTGGTCCTCTTTGGAAAGAGTGCCGATGGTATCTAGCATCAATCTATGATCAAGATTGAAAAATTTAAATCTCACTAGGGACTCTTTCGTTAATCCAGCAGATTTAAGATCTTGAATTTCAGTGTCCAGTGGCCAGGGATTATGCTTTGAGGTAGTTATCATCGCTAAGACGCTTGCCTCACTTTGATCGTTAAAGTGGGTTTTGAATCGATTTCATGGTTGCTTCTGGTTAAGCAGCGAATTTTACTTTTGACCAAAACGTTCAAGGTATTCAGGGTAAGATCCTTTGAAGATACGAATAACACCATTCGGCTCAAAGGCAATGATTTTGTTAGCCACTTCTTCGATGAGAGATCTGTCATGGCAGGCAACAATCACTGTTTCTTTGTACTCTTTTAAACCCCAGGCAAGAGCTGAGACAGCTTCTAGATCCAAATGATTGTTGGGCTCATCAAGAATCAGAACATTGTGTTCTTGCATCATCATGGAGGCGAGAATAAGGCGAGCTGTTTCTCCTCCAGAAAGTGTCTTCACAGGTTTAAAAGCATCATCTCCGCCAAAAAGCATTTTACCAAGGCTTGCCCGAATATCTTGATCGTACACCCCTTTTTTCGCATTGCGAAGCCAGTCAAAAGCAGTTTCGGTGCTACTCGCTTTTTCAATGAAATCATTGTGATTTTGGGGGAAGTAGCTGATTTGGACTTGATGCCCGTAAGTGATTTTTCCATCATCGGGCGCCAAATTGCCTGAGATGAGTTTTAAAAGGGTCGATTTCCCTCGGCCGTTGGCACCGATAATTCCGATTTTATCCCCTCTATCGATTTCACACGTAAATTTTTTGATGACAGGATGATCTCCGTAACCCTTATCCAAACCATCGATTTTTAAGACGATTTTTCCAGGAGATTTTTCGCTGGGGATAAAGCGGATATAGGGACGTTGAATATTTGATTTTTTTTGATCTTGAGGCGTCAGTCGATCGATCTCTTTGACTCGTGATTGAACTTGGCTTGCTCGAGTTCCTGCCCCGAACTTAGCTACAAATTCCTTTAACTGAGCGATCTTCTTTTCTTTTGATTTTGCATCTTGCTCAGAGCGTTCTCTAACGGCACTTTTCGTTGCGACCATGGCATCATAATTGCCGGGGTAGACAATGATCGTCTCATAATCGATATCAGCAATATCGGTTGTCACAGAGTTGAGAAAGTGGCGGTCATGGCTCGTGACAATCAACACCCCTTTGAAGTTAAAAAGGAATTTTTCCAACCAGGCAATGGCATCAAGATCCAAGTGGTTAGTCGGTTCATCGAGGAGAAGGGCTTGAGGTTCGCCAAAGAGGGCTTGGCAAAGGAGCACTTTAAACTGCAAGTCAATAGGGATCGTTCCCATGCTTCTTTCTAAGAGCTCTGATCCGACACCCATTCCGCGCAGAAGGATCTCTGCGTTCGCTTCGGCAGAATAGCCATCTTCTTCGGCAATCACCCCTTCGAGCTCGCCAAGTCGCATGCCGACCTCATCATCCATTTCGACTTCATAGAGGCGATCTCTTTCTTGGAGGGCTCCCCAAAGACGTTTATTTCCTTGTATAACAACATCTATAACCTTTTCGTCTCTAAAGTCTTCAATGTTTTGTCGAAGGATGCCGGTTCGTTCTGGGATAAAGACTTTTCCAGTCGTTGGTTCCTCAAAACCCATGATGATTTTTAAGAGTGTCGTTTTACCAGAGCCGTTCGGTCCCGTTAAACCATAACGATGCCCTTTTTCAAAAGATGCCATTACATCTTCGAAAAGAGTTTTGCCAGGAATCCTTTTAGATATTTTATCGAGAACGATACTCATTAATTAGCTCGGGGATGGGTCTCGTCGTAAACTTTTTTCTTAAGTTTAGGGGAGACGCGGGTGTAAATAGTTGTTGTAGCAAGGGAGCTGTGTCCCAAGAGGGCTTGGATTGTTTTAAGATCCATCCCATTTTCGAGCCAGTGGGTGGCGATTGTGTGACGGATAGTATGGGGAGTCACTTTTCCAGCAAGGCCAGAGGCGGCAAGATAACGATCAAAGTTGCGATCGACCGATCGGGCCGAGAGACGCTTGCCATGACGGTTTAAAAAGATCGCTTGCGGGTCTTGCTCTTTCGAGTGGCCGTCAACGTCTAAAAATCTTTCGGGGTGCTCTAGGTAGGTTTTTAACCAAAGGGCACATCCTTCGGTGATTGGCACCATCCGCTCCTTTTGACCTTTTCCCTGAAGTAGGACCATATTGTTGGCTAGATCGAGGTCGCGCCGATTTAAGGCAGTGAGTTCGCTGACCCGCAATCCTGAGCTATAGAGAAGTTCCATGATCACCCGATCGCGCATGCCAAGGAGGGTGGAGGTGTCGGGCTGAGAAAAAAGACGTTTGACCTGTTCCATTCCGAGAGAAACTGGAACTCTTTTATCAAGCTTGGGTGTTTCAATTGTCTCAGTAGGATTGGAGGGGATCAACTTTTGCCCTTCCGCAAAGCGGAAGAAACTTCTAAGAGCAGCAAGCTTCCGGACGACAGTCCTTTTTTGCTGATGAGATTCGTGTAAATGGGCTAAAAACTTTTTGATAACAAGCCGATCGACTCTATCTAAAGGGTAGAGTTCTTCTTTAGAAGAGGGCTGATAGGCTTCTGGGGCCGCATGGCCAATTTTTTCGGGTAAATTCTCGGGCATTAGCTCAGGATGCCACTCTTTTTCTAGAAAAATTTTAAAAGCGTTTAAATCGATCGCATAATTACGAATCGTATGGTCGGAGGCCCCCTTGATTCCTTTCAGGTGGGCAAGAAAAAGATGGGCTGCCTTTAAAAACATACAATTTACAACTATGGTAAAAATTAACCGTTTTTGGGGAAAGAGAAGACAGCGAGATCGGTAGCTGCTTGACTATTGTTAAAAAGTGTTTTCGCTTCAAGTTCAAAGGGGATGACTTCTTGGTAACGGGACGAAAAATGGGTCAAGACAAGCTCTCCTGCTCCTGCATCTAAAGCGATTTTCGCCGCCTGCAGAGCTGTTAAATGAAAATGGGACCAGGCGAGATCCTTTTCAGTTTCTAAATAAGTGCTTTCGCAAAGTAAAAGACGAACGCCTTTAGCTGCTCGATGAGCTCCTTCGCAAACCCTGGTATCCAATACGATACCGACAGCGTCTCCAGTTCTCACATAACTGACATCTTCTAAAAGAACAGTCTGACCGTTAATTTCAATTTTTCCTTCTTGCTGAAGCTTTTTGACATTGGGTCCTTGAATCCCTTTTTCTTTCAACAAATTTTTGTGAAATTTGATTTCATCATGTTCTTTGATCCGGTAGGCAAAGTTTTCAACACCATGCACCACGCGGTAAGCTTCAATCGTAAATCCCCCTGCATTTTCAATCATGCCTTCACGATCAATGGGATGCTCGATCACTTCAATCGTCTCATGATAAATCGTCCCATAACGGAGTCGATCGAAGTATTTTTTGCCTGAGGCAGGGTAGTAAACATGAACTTTTTGCACTTGATCCAAGTTTAAACGCATCAGCATCGAGCCTAAGCCTAAGCAGTGATCCCCATGGAAATGGGTGATCAGAATACGGGTGACAGCAGTGGGAGGGACATTTGCAAAAATAAATTGTCGTTGAGTCCCTTCGCCGGGATCGACTAAAAATCCCTCACCATTCCAACGGAAAAGATAAGCTCCATGGTTTCTTGTGCGGGTGGGGTGCTGGCTAGAAGTTCCCAAGATGATCAGATCACGCTTGCTCATGCTGAAAGAACCTTGCTGTGATTAGACCAAGTAAAAGCCCAGAAATATGGGCCGTGTTGGCGATGCTGAAGGAATAAGATGACCGGAGCAGGATAGAGCCTGCTTCCAGGGCAGCCATCCCAAAAATAAAGATGAATGTTGCTGTAAAAAGGGAGTTGGGGAGAGGGTAGGGGATCGATTTTCGGTTAACGTAGATAAACCCAAAAAGTCCGCAAACAACTCCAGAATATCCCAAAAAGAACATCCCTGACATGAGATACTGCGCTGTATTAGAACCGATTCCAAAGATAAGGGTGATCAATAAGTATTTCCAGGCTCCCATCCTCTCTTCCAATAATCGGCCTAGCACAATCAACCAAAACAGATTGAAGGCGAGATGATAAAGTTCGATATGCAAAAGAGCAGGCGTAAAAAGACGCCACACTTCTCCCTTTGAAATCTTCTCAAACCAGGGGGCATCGTTCGCTGAATGGTCTAAAATTTGAGGCAAATAGCCCTGCCATACATGGCTCGATTTGATCTCTTCAAGGAGTGGTTTAGGGATTTTCTGAGGTTCATCCCAAATCGACCGACCATATTTAGCAGTGATCTCATCGATTAGCTCAAAAGCCCTAGGCCAATCGTAGAAAAGTTTTTTTTCAATAACGGAAGACTGGAGGGGAAAATTTGCAACACTTGTTGGCTCGGAAGGACGAGTAAGATTGATCAACACCGTCAAAACAATGAGGAGGCCGGCAATCCAATAGGTAATTTTCAAGGCAATGACTTTATCTTTGTGATCACTTCACTGGAGGATAAAAGAGGAATCCGCTCGACCAGGTGGAGACGCCCTCCATGGCGACGGACGACTTCGGCTTCTATGCAATTATCACCATATTCCGCGCCATTCACATGAACATCGGGGGCGATTCTTTCCAAAATCTTTCTAGGATCAGTTTCGTCAAACCAGGTCAGAAAGTCGACAAACTCTAGCGCTGCCATCATTTCAAGCCGGTGATTGAGTTTGATAATCGGTCGATCAGGACTTTTATAAGCTCTGATTGAAGCATCTGAGTTTAAGGCGACGAAAAGGAGGTCTCCCTGCAGTTTCGCCTGATGGATGATATAAAGATGTCCTGCATGCAGAAGGTCGAAAGAGCCATTGAGGGTAACAATTTTTTTCCCCTCTGCTTTCCATTCTTTTACTTTCTCTTCAATGACTTCAGGTTTAACAATTTTCTTGAGATACGCCTCATGCCAAGGGATCATTTCATCTCCCTGGCCAGTTCAGGAAACGAAATTTTGAAAACTTCGTCGTAATGGTCAACAAGGTGGATTTTAATCCCCTTTTTGATCTCTTCAGAGAGTTCATCGAGGTCGCGGCTGTTGTCCTTAGGAAAAATAAGGGACTTTAAGCCAGAGCGACGGGCAGCCACGAGCTTCTCTTTCACCCCGCCAATCGGAAGAATTCGGCCGGTCAGTGTTAACTCTCCTGTCATTCCTAAATCTTCTACGACATGTTTGTTTGTCAGAAGGGATAGAAGAGCTGTGACCATCGTAATCCCGGCAGATGGGCCATCTTTTGGAGTAGCACCTTCTGGGATATGGATGTGGACCTGAACTTTGTCAAAGAAAGAAAAACCGGGGCAATAGCGTTGGATCGCACTATGGAGATAGCTCCAGGCAATTTCAGATGATTCCTTCATCACCTGGCCTGCTTGGCCCGTTAGTTTCATCTCCGTTTTTTCGGCCGTTACCTTAACTGTTTCGATGTAAAGGGTGGCCCCGCCTAGGGAGGTCCAAGCAAGACCTGTGCAAACTCCAATCGGTGTTCGTTCATAGAAACGGTCTGAAGTGAAGATCGGTTTCCCCAAATACTTTTGGAGACTTTCGTTCACAATCTTTTTGGAGGTAGGTTTCTCTTTCTTTTTGCTCTTTTTCTCCTCCTGCCGAACAATCTCAAGAGCTACTTTTCGCATGATTTTTTTGACGTTGTTCTCGAGGCTTCTAACGCCCGACTCTCTCGCGTAGCCATTGATCAGGGTACGGAGCGATTCATCTGTAAAGATCACATCCTTTGCCTTAAGTCCCATGAGGACTCTGTTTTTAGGGATGAGGAAACGTTTGGCAATCTCCAATTTTTCTTGTTGGATGTAGCCAGAGAGGCGCAGTGTTTCCATCCTGTCTTGCAAAGGCTCAGGGACCGTGTCGAGGACGTTCGCAGTCACAATGAATAAGACATTGGAAAGATCAACCCGAACATCGAGATAATGATCTAAAAATTCTTTGTTTTGTTCAGGATCTAAAACCTCAAGGAGAGCAGATGCAGGATCGCCATGGAAGCTGGAGCCCATCTTATCCACTTCATCCAGCATGATAACGGGATTCATGGTTTGACAAGCTTTTAGAGCTTGAACGAGCTTTCCGGGCATGGCGCCAATATAAGTTCTTCTGTGACCTTTAATTTCTGCTTCGTCACGCATGCCGCCGACGGAGAAACGGAAAAACTTTCTTCCTAAAGCTCGCGCAATACTTTTGCCAATACTTGTTTTACCGACACCTGGAGGACCAACGAGGCAGATAATGCTTCCTTTAACGCCGTCAGTTAATTTACCGACGCCGATAAACTCTAAAATTCTCTGTTTGATATCTTCCAATCCAAAGTGATCTTCGCCTAGGATTTTTTCAGCTGTTTTTAGGTTGTGGATATCTTGGGATTGAAGACCCCAAGGGATGGCTGTGAGCCAATCAAGATACCCTCTCGTCACCCCATATTCAGCCGATTGGGGATCGAGATTAGAGATCTTATCTAACTCTTCGTTAATGACCTTTTGGACGTCCTCGGGAACTTTTTTATCTTTAAGGCGGGTCTCAAATTTTTCGCGGTCGCCTGTTTTGTCGTCTCTCTCAATCCCAAGTTCTTTTTTAATCGTCTTAAGCTGTTCTCTTAGAAAGAACTCTTTTTGACTTTTGGAAATCGCCGTTTCGATCTTTTGATTGATGCTATTTTGCAGCTTACTAAGATCAAGTTCTTTTTTGAGGATGACGAGGGATTTGTTGATCCGCTCTACGATATTAAATGTTTCCAAAATGTCTTGAAGTTCTTCTCTGGAGGCTGTTGTTAAGGCAACTGAGAAGTCGGCAAGTTTCCCGGGCTCGGTAAAATCGGAATGGCCTAAAAAGATTTGGAGTTCTTCTTTGAAAAGGGGATTGACCTTGAGCAGCTCTTTAATGGTGGCGATGATGCTCATCGCATAAGCTTTTAGCTCATTATTGGTCTCTTTTGGCTCATCATAGAGATCAACCTTAGCTCGAAGTCCTTTATCGCTCTTAATTTCCCGCTTGAGTTTGACCCTTTTTTCCATATTGAGGACAACTTGGACCCCTCCCTTTTCAATCGGGACAATGCGAAGAATCCTTGCTAAAACGCCAACTTTGAAAAGATCGCGGTACTGAACCTTTTCAGCTTGGGCTCCCTCCTTTTTTGTCATGACCAGGGCAATGCACTTGCCTTCCTCTTTTGATGCCACTTTAAGCATCTCATAGAAAGGACCCGGCTCTATATAAAGGGGTGCAGCCATCCCTGGGAAAAAAGGACGTTTATTTATAGGAAAGAGAAAAACATCCCTTGTCCCCGTCAACTCTTGCGAGGGCTCTTCAAAAGTCTCCTCTTCAAGAGGACCTAAAAGATCGTTATCATCATTCATTAGGTAAAAAAATACCTGATTTGAACTAAGATCTCAATGCTATGAAATGTGAAGAAGTAAATGCCATCCTCCAATCGAAGGCTTATGCCCGATATGTCGATAAAACACAGGTTGTTTACCTTATAGATAATGACCACATCACCAAGAGGGGACTACATGTTCAGATGGTCAGCCGACTTTCACGAGAAGTGGGTCATGCTCTTGGGTTGAATCTTGATCTCATCGAAGCGATCGCTCTCGGTCACGACGTCGGCCACCCTCCATTCGGTCACGAAGGGGAGGGGTATCTCTCCGAACTCTCTATAGAATTTGGCAATGGATCATTTGCCCACCCCTTTCAGTCGTGCCGTTTGTTCAGTTCGATCGAACCCCTCCCTCTCTCCCTCGAAGTTTTTGACGGTTTTCTCTGCCATGATGGAGGGCTAAAAGACCCTATCTACCAACCGCAACAGAAAACCGCAGCGGATCACCAAAGAGAACTTGAGGAAAAAAAGCACAATCCTCATGGCAATCTTTGGCCCATGACAATCGAAGGTTGCGTCGTTAAAATCTGTGATACGATCAGTTATGTCGCCCGCGACATCGAAGATGCCATTACGTTGGGCATTTTAAATCGGGAGGAGATCCCCTCGACGTCCCTCGGCATAAAAGGGCGTGATATTGTAGCTAATCTCCGTCAGGTCATTATTGAAGCAAGCCGAGGTAAGCCCTATCTCGAAGTTCCAGAAAAAGAATTTGAAGCACTAAAGCTTCTCCGTCGCTTCAATTTTGAGCGGATCTACCACTATCCTAATCTGAAGGTGGAATCGGAAAAGATCAAAAAAGCTTACCGTCTTCTTTTTGAAGCTCTCCTTTTTGGCTATCGGAAAGACAATGTAGAAAGTCCTCTTTACCGCGATTTTCTCCACAATAAGCCCTCTCCCTACCTCAACTCCTCCTCCGATGTGGAGAAAACAGTCGATTACATTGCCGGCATGACCAACTCCTTTTTCTTGAGGCAGGTGAATCGCTTTCTTATTCCTGCTAAAATTTCTTGGGATTTCTAGTGACAACGCTGCTTCTTGATGCCAGTTTTTTTGAAGGGGTTATCGCTCTTGCCAACGACGGGAGAATTATAAAAGAGGTTCGTGTTCCTCTTGGGCCCTTAGTCGAAGAAGATCTGGCAGAAAGATTGGCAGAAATGATGAATGGGGTAGATCGCTTGGCTTTAGGAGTTGGTCCTGGGTCTTTTACGGGGATGCGTGTGGCTGCAGCTCTCCTTTTACCTATTGCGTATGCCCGATCGCTTCCCCTTATGACATTTAGTTCATTGGAAGGGATGGCGCCGGTTGGTGAACTTGTGGCTGCCGATGCTAAGAGAGGCCATCTTTATTATCTCGATAAAACTGTATCGATGATAAAAGCTGAAGATCTGCCACGTGATCGAGTCGTTTATAGCCCCCATCCTCTAAAAAAAATCTATCAAATTCTTCAAGATCATACGATTGGGTTAGCCCCTTTTCGAAGTGAAATTCTCCTCCCTAAGTTAAAAGAGAGAGCGATCATCGACCCGCTTCAAGTGAAACTTGCTTACCTACAATCAGTTTGAATTGAAGATTATGAGCGGACGAGTTAAAATAGAATCGTCTCCACTAAGAGGGAAATTTTAGATGACAGTTGTTAAGGTCCGGCAAGGCGAATCGATCGATAAGGCCCTTAAGCGCTTTAAAAAGAAGTTTGAAAAAACTGGTGTTTTAAGAGCATTACGTGAAAGAACCTCTTTCACGAAGCCTTCTGTTAAAAGACGCAGTGAAGTTATTCGCGCTGC
>JAGVKY010000182.1 GCA_020050175.1 Parachlamydiales bacterium | reverse complement strand
TTTTTCTTTTTCGGAAGATGAGCAACAAGTTTCTTTCCTATTTCATCAAGAAGTAGGGATTTCTTTTCGGCCCCTGTCGCTATCTCTCTTGCTAAAGGTTGAAGGAGATGATCCTCTAAAAATCCACTGCCTAAAGCGGCAAGGAAGGCATTTTCTCTGGCTGTATCAGCTGTAGACGGGCCCATTTCGAGCTCCAGGTAGGAAGTAGGGTTTCCAGAGAGTCTAGGGGAAGAGAGCGATCTTGGACAAGTTTCTCCAAAGCTCCATCGAGAGATTCCTCTTTGAGCAACTTTAATAGTTTGGCTTCGAGGAGTTCGATCTCAATGCCGAAAAATTTCCCTTCCTGATCAGAATAAAGAAGAAAAGAACGATTCTTTTTTTCATAAGCCGGAAGAGGCTTCTTACTCAAGAGAGCTTTTCTAATGTCAATTAATGGGTAAGGACTATCGATGATCGTCACTTCCCCCTTCAAAAAGCCTTTCCCTTGCATAGGAAATGAAATTTTTAAGAAGGCCTCGTCGACTTCTGCCAGGGGGATTAATAAAGGTGAGAGACGAGAAAATCCCTCTTTTTTTAACCAAGCGGTCAAACCCTCTCCATAACGTCCCAGTTGCCAGTTGTTCGGTGTGTGTTTTTTGATAAAAGGGTGAGCGATTGTTTCAAAAAAATGGTGAGTCCCGACGAGAGGCGGGAGAGAGGGGAAATTTTTTCTTAAAACCTCATCCAGCCGCGCCAAATAGGTTGAGCAGTAGATATCAATCCCAGTAAGAGATTGGGGAGAAAGTTTTCCCAAAAGAATCTTACCAAATTTTTCTTGGAGCTTAACAAGGGATGCAGGCGGGTGCATGCACTATCTCCTGTTGAAAGGCTTTGGCTTTGAGGGCTTCGTTCCAGGTCTCTTCAAAAGAGAGAAAGTGATCGTCCCATTCTAATAAAGTGGAGGCCTTATTGGCCTTAGGCCACACCTTGCGGTAAAGCTCCCAAACCGGGTTGCACACAGGGGTGTCGTGAGTATCGATCACCCGATCCCCATGATAAGAATGCCCCGCTAAATGGATTTGAACCACTCGTTCGTAGGGAAGATCTTTTAGATAATCATCAACCGAGAAATTTAAATTTTTTGAAGAGACATAGATGTTATTGACATCCAACATCATGTAAGTCCCGCTCTTTTCCACCACCTGACGATAAAACTCCCATTCGGGTATCTCATTTTCTTGAAAAGCTAGATACGAAGAGAGATTTTCTAAGGCAAAAGGAACCTCTAAAAAATCTTGAACAATCCTCGCCCTTTCGGCCACATATTCTAAGACCTCTTGATTATGAGGTAGAGGAAGGAGGTCATGGAAATGGGCTCCAGCGATTTTGCCCCAAGAGAGATGATCCGAGATCCAGGGGGCTTTTACCTCTTTTGCTAGCTCTTTCACTTTTTTTAAATAGTCGAAATCTAGAGGTGTTGAGCTTCCAATGGCCAGTGAAACACCGTGTAAGACAAGAGGATAGCGCTCTTTTAAAAAGGCGAGCATCGCTTCTGACCGTTTGCTTCTCGAAAGAAAATGTTCGGTGATGAGTTCAAACCAATCGACTTGAGGGTTCTCCTCTTTAATTGTGTCGAAATGAACGGGTCGGAAACCGACACCTATGCCTAAGCGAGGAAGATGGGACATGCAAAAATGCCACACAGCTTAAAACTATGTGGCAGTGAAAGGTTTACTATTAAAATTGGATTTTACTTTGCGCCGTTATACCAGGTATTAGGCCGGTAAGTGCTCGTTTGAGGTTTCATTTCTGGCTGGTAATCATTACTACTCTTTGGAGCGTTTGAATTGGGGCTATTTTGTGTCTTAGAAGGTGTAGTTGTATTTCCGTTAGAATAGCCTTTGATCTCTCCGCCGGGATTATATTTCAACCCTTCACTCGAATTTCCGTTGGGATTTTCATCGTTTTGCCAAGTCCGAGTTCCATTAGGATTGTTTTTCCAGGCCCCTTTAGGGGGAGGAGTCAAATTTTGCTCTTCTTCTTCTGTGATCAGGCGGCTGTCTCTTTTTTGGTAGTAGCGCACCATTTTAGTTTCCCCTTTAGGCTTTCGATCAGCTGGCAAGGGGGGTTTACGTACAGCTCCCGCATCGGATGACTCCTCTTCGATCTCACGACTCCTTTGCTGGAAATAGCGGGCAGCGGTTTGATTTTCAGGTTGGGGTTTTGATGGAGAGGGCTTAACTGGTGGATAAGCAGGATTGGGTGGAGGAGGTAAAGATCTGCATGAGTCGTTACCACAACCGGCGACAAAGAGGGCGCTCTCTTGCTGCAGACTCACTTCATCCGCAATTAGGGGCTGCGCTGTAACGCCCATTGCAATTCCAAGTAGCGCAAGTTTCTTAAGATGAGAAAGATCCATGATTTTTGAATACGGCTATAGCCGCTCCCTTAATCCCGAACCATAAAAGATATTTTAAATATTTGTCTACGGCATGAAAAAAGGGTGAAGCATCATCGCATCACCCTAAATTCAGAAGCTAACTTCTCTTAGCGATAGAAGTTACCATTTCGTGGAAAATTTGGTTTTGTTTGGTCGATAGGTAGAGTTGTGTTTCCATCTCTGCCTGCTCTACGCTCTTCACGACGCTCAACTCTGGCATCCCGACGTCCAAATCCCATAGAGTCATCATCACGAGCATCTCTGTTTGCTTGTCTATCAGCTGCACGTTCACGGATACGGACTTCGAGGTCGCCTGTTCTTGGACGATCTCTTAAACGGTCAACGACACTACGGTCATCTCTACGTTCAGATCTTAAGCCATCACTAAAAGCATCAGCGAGTGAATCGTCTTGTCTACTAAAGCGTCTAGGATCACGGTTGGCTCTATCTGCATCGCGATCTGCTCTGTTAGCTTCTCGTTCTGCACGATTACTTTCAATTCTATAACGGATGTTGTCTCTTCGTTCCCCAGGTCCAGATTGAAAATCACTTGCAAAAGAAAGGTAGCGGTCTCGATCGTAACCCATGCTATTGTCACTGCCAGAATTCATGTCATCATCCTCCATTTCAGAAAGATGGCGAGAGTCTGACATGCCGCGGCGATTATCACGATTCATGTTGTCCATATCACGGTCACGTGTAGTGCCAAAGTCAGCAAGTTCGCTGAGGCTTGGCATCCCACAAGATGATGAAGCTTGGTTAGCTGATAATTCTGCACCAACAAAAGGTTGTGCAGATGAGAGCCCCATGACAAGACCTAATAGAGCGAGTTTTTTGATGTTAGATAGTTCCATAATATTTGTTCCTCCTGTTTTTAAACTAAGAATAGCTTTGAAAATTAATGAGAAATAAAGAGAACAAGTATTTTCTACCAATATTATAATTTATTGTTGACTATGTGCGGCTTATAAAAAGAAATTCAACTATTTTTTCCAATGGTGTAATTTGTTGGTGAATGCGCACCGCTGTTGAAATTGCGACAGATTTATTGAAGAGGCTAAGAGAAGCTGGCCATCAGACCTATTTTGCCGGGGGCTGGGTCAGAGATTATCTTTTAGGGATCGCCTCTTCCGACATTGATCTATCGACTGCTGCCAGCCCCGACGAAGTGATCGCCCTTTTTCCTAAAACCATCCCTGTTGGAAAAGCTTTTGGTGTTGTGATCGTCGTCGAAGAGGGCCATTCCTTTGAAGTGGCCTCGTTCAGAAAAGATGGCCTCTATCTCGATGGCCGCCACCCCTCGACCATCGAACGGGGGACACCTGAAGAAGATGCTGAGCGGCGCGACTTCACCATCAACGGCCTTTTCTTTGATCCCGAAAAAGAAGAGGTGATCGATTATGTTGGAGGAGGGGAAGATCTAAAGAAGGGCGTTCTTCGTGCGATAGGTGACCCTAAAGCCCGTTTTCGAGAGGACCGTCTAAGAATGATCCGCGCCGCCCGTTTTGCCTCTAGATTTTGTCTTCAAATAGAACCTGAAACCGAAAAAGCGGTTCAAGAATTAGCCCATACTCTTTTTCCGGCTGTTGCTCCCGAAAGGATTTGGCAAGAGTGGCTCAAAATGGGAGAGTCCCCCCTTTTTGGCAATGCGCTTCTCCTTTTAGAGCGTTTAAACCTCTTGCCTCATTTGCTTCCTGAGCTCCAAGGAAGAGCTTTGGAACCGCTGGGCGAGAATTTTAATCTACTTCCACCCTACATCTCTCTGCCGATCAGATGGGCTCTCGTTTTTCAAGACAGAGCCTTTGAAAACCGATTGCTAGAACTCCGTGTACCAAAAGCTGAGCTCAAAGCTTTTCTCTTCGCCCTAGAGCAAATCCCCCTTTTAAAAGCTCTGGCGGAGGGGATTGAAGGAGATCCTGTGGCTTGGGTTGAATTTTTTGCCCATCCTCATGCAGAAGAACTCTTTCATGGGGCCCGCCTTCTCTATCCTTCACTCGGAGATTCTCTAGCGGGAAAAAGAGAAGTTCTTCATGAGTGTATTGTTAGGAAGAAAGCAAAAAAATCTCTTTTAGGAGCGGATCGACTGTTAAAAGAAGGGATTCCCCCTGGCAAACGGATGGGCAGCTTATTAGAAGAGGGAGAAAAGCGGGCAATAGTTAAAGGACTAAAAACTGAAGATGAGGTCTTAGATTTCTTAAAATCTCTTCCTCTCTGGAGCGAAGGATGACACCCGACCTTATCAAACAGCTCATGGCGATCAGAAAAGAGAAAAAATCCCGTCAGGAACAAGGTCTTTGCCTGATTGAGGGGCGAAAAACAGTTGAGGATGTTTCCAAACAAAAACCTATTATCCACCTGATCACAACGGAACCTATTAACATTCCGGCCCAGGAGACTTTTGTTGTCCCCCCTTATATTATCGAAAAAATTTCTGGTTGCGTTTCTCCCGAAGGGATATTAGCCACCACAGCTCTTCCTCCCCCCGTCCATCTGAAAGAAAAAAATTGGATTTTAGCCTTAGATCGTATACAAGATCCGGGAAATTTAGGCACTTTGATTCGAACAGCCCTTGCATTTGCTTGGGAGGGGATATTTTTAGTGGAGGGGGGATGCGATCTTTTCCATGAGAAGGTTTTAAGAGCCACGAAAGGAGCCTCCCTTTTTCTCCCTTATCAAGTTGGCTCCCGAGAGGAGCTTTTAAAGTTAAATCTCCCTCTTTTTTGCGGCGATTTGGAGGGGAGTCCTCCTGAAAAAGTTTCTAAAGCTATTCTTGTTTTAGGGAATGAAGGGCAGGGAGTTTCTCCTTTTTTCCAGGAGAAATGTCAGAAACTCACAATTCCACTCGAAGGTCAGATGGATTCCCTTAATGTGGCTGTTGCTGGCGCCCTCTTGATGGCTAAGTTAAAAGGCATCGTATGAAAGACCCTTTTGATATCGAAGAAGAATTTTTTGGTGATGACCGGAAAGGATCTAAAGAGCAGCGAAAAAGAAAGGAAGCTCAAGATCGATCTAAATATAAAAAAAGCGATCTGAAAAAAAGGGTCGTCGAACCTCTTTCGATGGAAGGGGCTACCGAAGGCATTGTGACTGAAGTCTCTTCTCGAGGTTACCTCGTCAGAAGCGGTGAAGAAGAGACCCTTTGCCATCTCCGAGGGAACCTTAAAGAAGAGAGGCATGAGGAAAAGACATTAGTTGCCATTGGGGATCATGTACTTTTTCTCGCCTCAAACCATGGCGAAGGGGTGATTAGAGGGGTATTGCCGCGCCGCTCAGAACTTGTTCGGCAAGACAATCTAACGAGAAGAAAAAAGCAGATCATCGCCGCCAATGTCGATCTTGTGTTGATCACAGTCTCTGTAGGGGCCCCTCCCTTAAGACCTTCGATCATTGACCGTTACCTGATAGCCGCCCAAACGGGGGGTATGCAAAAAGCAATTGTCATCAACAAAATTGATTTACTACCCAGCTATCCGGATGAAGGACTTCTTTTAGATGATGTTAAAAAATCTTATACAGATGCCAAGATTCCTATATTCCTTGTAAGCAGTGAAACAAAAGAGGGGATTTCAGATCTCGCCGCCTATTTAAAAGGGAAAATTTCTGTTTTCTCAGGCCCATCGGGTGTAGGAAAATCATCCATTCTTTCTCTTCTCACAGGAATGGAGCTGGATGTAGGAGAAGTTGTCGAAAGAACGGGGAAAGGATCTCACACAACCTCTAATCCCCGTCTGATCCCTCTTACAGAGGGGGGATTAACAATCGATACACCTGGGATCAAAAGTTTTGGTCTCTTCCAGGTGGATAAAGAGACGATTAAAAGGGCCTTTCCCGAATGGGCTGATCTTGCCAAAAAGTGCCGCTTTGCCGACTGCACCCACCGAGAAGAGGAAGGGTGTAAAGTACGGGCAGCAGTTGAAAAGGGGAAAATTTCCCCACTCAGGTATGATTCCTATCTCAATCTTTTGGCTGAATTAGATGAAACCTACAGGAGACGTTAATGGAACTTTGGATCAAAGAAGCAAACCTAAAACTCATTGAGCAAGGTGGAGAAGCTGGGCTGATTGAAGGTGTTTATGTAGAACATCAAACCTCTCCGGAAGAGATTGCAGATTTCTTAGAAGCTCAAGGGGGGCCGGTCGTTGTTCCGCTGAAAGGGAAAAAAGAAGAGGAGATCTTAGAAGAGGCGCAAGAACTCTTTTATGTTTCCAACAGGATCGTTCCTTTGCTTACTTTTGAGCCTAAGCTTTGCGCCACTCTACACCATCTTTTCCGTTTAGGGATCTGGATTGCTTGTCGAGTCGAGAACTCTTTAGAAGGGTGGCTCGCTTCAAAAGCAGGGGCTACCCATCTTATTGCCAAACCGCTCCCCTTTGCCTTTTTAGAGACAAAAAAGTGGCGTACACACGGGAATCGGGAAGTGCCCCTCTTCATCGAAGCCGGAAAAGAGATAGACACCCTATTTTCAGCTCCTGTGCCTGTCGAAGGGGTCATCCTCGCCCCCAGCCTGATTGAATCATGGATATCCGCTCCTGCCCTCGCCCAAACAAGATAAACACGATATAAGTAGAGAGTCTGAAAGGAATTCAAATCAGACTCTATCTACTTAAATCGTGTTTATGATGTTAGCTGACGCCGTGGCGGGCAAGGGTGCCCATCATGATAAAATAGGGAGCATGGAGCTCTTCAGGTAGGTTTTCTTTGCTCCCCTTCCTTTTGGCTGCAATCATGAGCTGAAGATCCTCCCTCTCTCTTTTCCAAACAGATTGGACAACTTGCGTATAACTGCGCCAGGCGTCGATGGCAGCCCCAATTTCTATCGGACTAAAATCTTGTCTGATAAGGGCGTTGTAGTGATTCCCTTCGCGATCGACAACGTTCATGAATTTATCTGACATATCAATGCCAGCCGGAGGAAGATCTCCCAGATCGACAAACTCCCGCGACCAATTTATCAAAGATTGTGAGAGATCCCATTTAACAAAAAGCCAACTCCAAAAGCGCATTAATTCTTTAAAAATGAGAATATTTTCGCCTGCCATGCTTTTGATCGCGTTTTCTAATTTTTCCATCGTGAATGGTTCAGCTTCAACTTGAGAAACGGCCCATAAATCGCCTAGCTCATCCACCCCGAGCCTTCCGATGCTCCGTTCTGTGAGGATTTTCCCTTTTTGTCTCATCCAATCGAAAAAATTGTACACTCTTTGCAATACAACCATTTGATCGGCATCAACTGTATGCCAATGTTTCAAGTCGACCATCCTCATCAATCTTTCGTAAACTCCAATTCCTTCGTCTAACCAAAGAGGGGGCAATATTTTTAAATAGGGAGAGGTCGTTCCCCCTTCCAGTATGAGCGAAATAGGGTGGCGCCCAAACCTCAGGACAACCTCTTTCCCGTCTAATTTAAAATCTTTAACGACGAAGGTGAGATGGCGGGCTCCCAATGGCTGGGGCTTACTTAAGAGGGCACCTAATTTCAAGATTCTCCCGCCAACTTTTATATTTCTATGAAGATGTGCGTCTCTTCGTCTTTGTAAATAATGGGGATCATGCGTTGAATCGACCCACTGTTTAAGGCTTCCTCCGTTCGCTCTATCAAACAGACAAAGGAGTTCATCTCTCCTTTTAGGAGAGAGTTCAATTGTGTGGGACGCGAGATAGCCCAAACCTGTTAAAAACACACTGAGATCGGGGCAAAATCTGCTGCGAAAGAGCTTTCGAGCGAAATTCTCGATGATTTTTATATGTTCAGGCTTCTCTCTCCTCGCTAAAAAGAGGGCAACTTCATGGGCGGGGGAATTCTCTTGCACAGCATCTTCGATAGCTACAAGACCCCCTGCCTGATAGAGCTCGTTAACTAGCTCAAGATTCAAAACAAAATCAGGATGGTAATGTTGAATAAAGGGAACGATACCAGGCAATAAATGGCGCTTTGCACCAAACCAGTAATTAAATCGACCGATGTAGGCCCGCGCTTCAGGAAGCAAAGGTTGCTCCTCATCGACACCAAAACTTCTGATGAACAAATTAGACCGAAAAACGCTGAGATGGAACTGGAGCTGGGCCATCTTATTTCCGAAAAGAGTGACAATTTTTAAAAAGGCAGGCTCGTTCATTCGAGGGACGAGCGGATCTCTTTTTTTCCCTTCGACAAGGGCTTCAAAGGCGTAATAAATACTACCAAATTTTAATGTCTCGGTTACACTACTCACTATGCAGTCTATCGCTTTGGATGGAGATGGGAAGGCCGTTTCCGCAGATCTTGCCGCTCGGGGAAAAGATTACCTGTGCCTTGCTTGTGGATCGAGCGTTAGGCGCCGCGGTGGAGATTGGATGAGAGATCATTTCTATCACCTCCAGGAGAATCGAGCTTGCCACTTAAGCCAAAAAAGTGAAACACATCTTTATCTACAGCTTCATTTACAAAAACTATTACCTCCTGGGGAAGCCCTTCTAGAGGAGCGTTTTCCAACAATAAATCGAATCGCTGATGTCTCTTGGAGAAGATATAAAATTCTCTTCGAAGTCCAATATTCACCTATCTCGATTGAAGAATTAGAGCATAGGATAGAAGATTACCGATCGATCGGATGGACTTTAATCTGGATTCTGCACACCCACTCTTTCTTTAAAGGGAGACCTAGCCGCGAAGAGCTCTTTTTAGAGTCTTACACCCACTATTTCTCAAATCATATCCCGCGAGGAGCCGGCACTTTTTTTGATGTCTTCTGGCGAGGCAAACAAATCCCCCTGATCAAGGAAGGGGTCGAGCTCAACGCCCCATTAAGAGTTCCGAGACAGGATTCAACATGGGGGGAAAGAGAGAAGCGCGACCTCTATTTTAAGAACGATCTGATAGATGATGCCCTTAGAGGACAGTTTTCATTTCCAACGGTAGAGAAAAACAGGGGTTACTCGATCAAGAGATACGCAAAGTCAGCGTTCAATCTTTTTTTGGAGTCTGTCTTTAACCAGTAGGTACCTTTTAGATTTCATCACGCTACCTATTCGTTTAATCGCCCTTATTCCAAGAATCATTAAAAATCATTCTGAGGGTGCCCATCCTTTTCTCCATTACTTAAAAGGGCAACAAAGGGTCGATAATGGTGGGTGGAGCATAGAGAGCTCGACCCAGATAAGGTCAACCGATCGTGCTATGACTATGTCAGGACGCCGATGACGTCTCCTTTGAAGAGGCCGGAGGGGATGAGGCCGAGCGTGCAGCTAAAGAGACCCTCTTTTCCTGAAAGGTGTTTGAGGGGGAGATGGAATTCTGATTCGCCGGCTTTCGAAAGAGTCTGAACGCCATGGCGCCAGATCTCTTCTGAACCTTCGAGAAGTTTAGGAAAATCAAAGCGGAATTGCTCTGGCTGGCACCCTAAGCTATCAATCACTTCATCGTTCACAAAGAGGATTTTCCCCTCTTTAGGTGAGAAATAAAAGACAATCCCACCCGTTTCTTCTGAGAAAAGATCAAAAAGACGTCGCTGATCGATAGATAGGCTTCCGTTAGATTCTGTCCCATGGAAAGTAAATGAACCTATGTGTCTCTTGGCGACATCCAAGCACCTTCTTAAAATGCGAAGGCCAGACTCCCGCAAAGGCGTTTCTTTTTTTTCGATGGCAAGGGGGGAATAACCCGTTTCCTCTCCTCGGTTGTGGAGCTCAACTAATGTCTTAATCTCAAACGTGAGATCGCCCACCTTATTCTGTAAAGTCTTCAGCAGAGTTTGTTTTTCTTCGATCTGATGACGCTGTTCATGGAGATGCTTTTTCAGATCTTGCAATTGCCCTTCTTTATTCCGAATGGCCTCTACACCTGCCGTTTTGACCTGTAAAATTTCATCTTTTAGACGGAGGATTTCTCCTTTTAAAGCCTCAGCCTCTTTGAGTTGTTCTTGTTTTTCTTCCTGCAAGAGTTCGATCGATTTTAGATGCTCTTCTCTTTCCCTTTTAACCTCTTCGAGAAAAGGTTCTCCTAC
The DNA here is from genome assembly GCA_020050175.1 of Parachlamydiales bacterium. Classification (GTDB taxonomy): domain Bacteria; phylum Chlamydiota; class Chlamydiia; order Chlamydiales; family JAJFMK01; genus JAGVKY01. Next base: position 7,388 of record JAGVKY010000182.1, on the reverse strand, counting down.
AGTGGGTGGGGAGGCTCTAACCTCGCCAGGAAAACGGTAATAGAGTAGAAGGCCCCCAATCCCCATCAGCATCCATCCACAAGCTAAATAGAACAGACCTTTTGCCGGCGGCAGTTCTCGAAGGGTGAGGAGCGACCACCCAACCAGCGGCAAAAGATAGACCGCCGAAATAAGGTAAAACCGTTGAGAACTTACGATCATGAGATTCGGAACATAACGAAGAAGGTCGCAATGATCAAGAGAAAGAGGTGGAAAATGTTTTTCATCGCAAGGGAAGGATCTAATGTCTCCTTGCCAAGAAGGGGAGTTCGGTAAAGAGGGAGGGTTGCCCCCTTTAAATCCCCATGCTTAAGAACGCACTTATCCGGGTTGTTATAGGCAATTTTGTGGAGAATCTCCTCCCCCCCTTCATAGGCGACGAGGGGAGAAAATCGACCATCGCTTCTTTCAAAAGGAGTCAAGTCAAACACTTTGACATCTTTCGATTTGACAGACAGAAGATCTGGAAGAATTTGATAAAATTCCCAACCCCAAACCAATGCCAAAAGGGTGAAAAAAATCGCCTTCACTTTCTCCTCCTGACTAGTCTAGTAAATGACTCGGGAGGGGGCGAAAAGAAAGAGAGGGGTTTACCTTTGATGGGGTGATTAAAGGAAAGATGGGTCGCATGGAGGGCAAGCCGTTTGATGGGGTTTGTTTCTGCCCCATATTTCTCGTCACCTACGACTGGATGTGAGGCCTCTCTTGCTTGGACACGGATCTGATTTTTCTTTCCCGTCTCTAACTGACATTCGATAAGGGTATAACCATTTCCCTCTTTCAAGGCCCTAAAATGGGTGATAGCCTCTTCGCCCCCTTCTTCCACCACATGCATTTTATAGGCAGCATCTTCTTCAAGACGTGAAATCCAGGTCCCTTCTCCTTTTAAAGCCCCTTCCACAACAGCTGTATAACGACGCTCAACAGTGTGCTCCTTGAACTGTTCTTTTAAGGGTTCAAAGGATCTTTCGCTTAACCCAAAGAGCATGACACCAGACGTATCTTGATCTAAGCGGTGAATCACAAAGATTTTTTTGGGATAAAAAGCCTCTTTCAAAAGGCCATGCGCCGTTCTTTCTCCTTCAAAAGCAGCTTTTACACTTAAGAGGCCGCAAGGCTTTTCGATCACGACGATATCGTGGTCGGAAAAATAAATTTTTAGTCCGCCTGTGACAACTCTTTCTTTTTTGCCTACTTCAATTTTGGCATCATCCGGGATCTCATCATCGATCCTTTTTGCCGCTTTGCCATCGACCAAAACTCTTTTTTCTTCCACCCATCCCTTTAGAGTATTGCGGCTGGAATCTGGATAAAGTTTAATGAGCGCGTCTAGAAGTTTTTGCATACTAAGTGTGGGAGAGAGGGGCCAAAAAAACTTGTTCCTAAAAGAACAAGGCGTGGTTCCCAAGTTTTAAAGTGTTGTAAGAGATTTTTTTTAGTTGTTTCCCACCCAATAGGGTAGGAAGGGATGGCTTCTTTTGCCACTGTCACTTTTTGCCAGTCAGGATGTTCTTTTATTTGAAGGTGGTTCTTAAGAGCATGGTTGCCCCACTGAAGAGCCTCTTTTTCTTCCAAGGCGCCTGACAACATCACTGTCATGGCCGTCCCCTTTGACCCAGAAATTAGTTCCGAATCGAAAATTGCCCCGAGAACTGCCCCCTTTTCTTGGGGTGAAACTAGATAACCAAAACCTTCGATGGCATCGAGTTTTTTCTCCCAATAGAAGTGGAGAGAAGTAATGGAGGTATAGGGAATCGATGGTAAAGAAAAAGGGACGAGCGGAGCCAGATGAGGAAGAGGGAGTGTCGAGAAGACCTTTTTGGCTGTCAAAACTCTTTTAGATGTCATCACCTCAATTCCTTCTGGGAGTGATTTTAGAGAAAGCACTTTCTCTTCTAAATGGATCTCTTGATGAAGAAGGGATTCTAATTTTTGAACAAGGCTATTCACCCCCCCCTCTAATGAGAGAAACTTTCCCCTTTTACCAAAAAGATAACGAATCAGTGGCCCTTTGGCGAGCCATGGAAAAGAGGCCTCAACAGATAATGCTTCTCCCTCTTGACCAAATACCCCGCGTAAAAAAGGGATTCCAAGCCTTTCAGCCATTTCAGGAGAAAAATGGTCCCGAAAAAATGAGGCAACACTCCGATCTCCTTTAGGGACCGGTTTAAATAATCCGTATAACAGATCGCTTCGAATCCCTTTTAGAAGAGGCGATCGTAACGAAAAGGGGTAGAGCGTCTGATTCCAATAAATAAACCGTTTTAAGCCCCGTTTTGGGGGCTTCGTTTCTAAGCCAACAGCTGCGATGAGCTGAGAAAGCTCACTTCCTTCCTGGCAACGAACAGTTCTTGGCCCTAAAGGAAAGGGAAATGGGGCTCCTTCTATAGCACCTATCCAACCGCCGACTCGATGAGAAGCTTCAAAAAGGGCAAAAGGTTCCCCCTTTTCTTTCAGCCGCCAAGCAGCGGCAAGGCCAGAAATACCCCCACCGATGATTACCTGCATACAGGGAATGACCTAAGAAAATATTCCTGAAATGCCGCCTCAAGGGCTATATTGTCAGTGACAATCGATTCGATTTTAGTCAGGAGTTTTTCTGTCACAGCTCTTGGAATTTTGGATCCTTTATTGATCCAATCGAGAGAGGCGGCCCCTAAAAAGAGAGACCAGGCACAAAATGTTCGGTACCCTTTTTCGACAAGGGGTAAAGCTTTGACATAAGTCAAAGCCCCTTTGGCATTTTCAAAAAGGCTAGCCAGAAGCTCTTCTCGGTGGGGGACGAGAAAGCGCCCTTCAATCTCATCCCCTTTTTGGTCCTTCAATAGATTGATTTTTTGAAGAAAAAGGCCAAAATGGACAGCGTCTTTCATCGTTTCAGGGGCAGGGATAAAATCGGAACGAAATTCCATGAGAAGCTTTGTCAAAAGCTCTCCAACAATGCCAGCGACAAAATAACAGTAGCGGTTCACGTCAGAAAGGTCTAAAAGACGAAGAGATCCATTTTTTGTACGCGTCGAATAATCTTTCATCCCCGAACTCATTTCCTGGATCCGCTCCTGCATCGCAGTCTTAACTTTGATAGGGAGCTTGTGAAGGTCTTGAAAAAGCAAATGGGTTTCTTTGAGAAGATCCTTCTCTCCTTCAGGAATCGAGGAGGGAAATTGAGCACTCCACGCCGCAACTTTTTCTTGAGAAGGAAGCTTTTCAAGGAAAGAGTCGAAGTCGGCGAATTGGGCATCTCGAAGTTTTGAGTCGGTCCAAATCGAATCCTCGACAGTATCGAGAACTCGGCAGAGCAAATAGGCCAGAGAAACCCACCCACGAAAGGGCGATTCTAGCTTTTTGATACAGAAAGCAAAGCTACGACTAACGCGATCCAGGTGAGCCTGGTAAAAACTGATATCCATCATATGCATCTATTTCAGATATAATACCGACTATGGACATTCCAATGATTCCTTTTCAGTTAGAACCTTCCTGGGAAAAAATTCTATGGGAAGAGCTCAACCAACCCTATCTCTTGCAATTGGCAGCTTTTGTCAAAGAAGAGAGGCGTTCAAAAGTCGTTTATCCGCCAGAAGATCTTGTATTTGAGGCGTTTAGACACACTCCTTATGATAAAGTTAGGGTCGTTATTGTCGGGCAAGATCCTTACCATGGACCTGGCCAAGCACACGGCCTTTCTTTCTCAGTCCCTCAAGGAGTAGCTCCGCCTCCCTCACTCGTCAATATTTTCAAAGAGATGAGAGACGATCTGGGAGGGGATGCAATCCCTAAAAACGGGACTTTAACCGATTGGGCCGACCAGGGTGTATTTCTGCTTAACGCGCTCCTCACGGTCCGAGGAGGGGAGCCCCTCTCTCACCAAGGGAGAGGATGGGAAAGATTTACCGATAAAGTGATCGAAGTTTTGGCAAAAAGAGAGGATCCTATCGTTTTTATCCTCTGGGGGAAAACGGCTAAAGATAAGTTTCAGAGAATCGCCGGACAAAATGTTCCACGTGGAACAAAGCACCTGGTGATCACCTCCGCCCACCCTTCACCCCTCTCGTGCCACCAAGGTTTTTTCGGATCGCGCCCCTTTTCAAAGGCAAACGCCTTTCTTCTTGAAAATGGTTTAAAATCAATTAATTGGAACCTTGACAATTGTTTTGTAAGATAAGCTTGTGGTTGTAGAGAAAGAATTTCATCAGCTCCTTAAGGAGCTCTATTCCAGAGAGAGTGGAGAGATTGTCATTGGAGATTCGACGGTTACTCTCAAGATCTTTGACACCCGGTCAAAACTTTCCCTCATCACCAATATTTACGATGGGGATGGCCTCATCCCCTCAAGTGTCAGAGATGCTGCTTCCCACTCTCTGCCCACCCTATCGCCCATCCACACCTCGCTCCGTATGGATGAGGGAAAGGGAATGATCTTTCTCTCTTATATTGGATCGCTAGAACACCTTACCAAAGCCAATTTTCAAGATCTGCTAGAAAGCTTTGCTGTTGAGGCTGATCGGTGGAGAAATTACCTCGATGACCACGATCATCGGGAAAAAGTGCGAGTCATCCGCTAGTTCAGAAATCTCATTATTTTGAGCAACACATTTGTGACTATCGCCATTGACCGAAGAAGGCAACAAGCGTTGCAGCACCCCAAACTGAAAGCAACCGGATCAACAGGATCCGCAAATCATCGCTCGTTTGAATTCACGCATGGCTTGACCCATGCCTCTTGCAAGCTCAGGCAATCTCTTCTCCCCAAAGAGGAGAAGAGCGACTAAGAGATCCCAATCATGGGATCGATTCCTCGATCAAAAGGGATTGGAGACGAGATCTCAACTCACCAATTTCATCCTTGTTCCCTTTCAACTTACCATCACGCTTAAGCTCTTCAAGACGGCTCACGAAATGGTGAATCAAAAAGAAAACCCCTTGAGGATCTGCGATGAATTGCAATTCCTTACCATCCACTCTTCTGATCCTGTTAACAAAAGCGGCCTGATCTTCTCTCACAAGCATCTCTGACGAAGCGCCTGCTAAGAAATCTCCTCTTTCAAAAACCTCTTTAGACATCCGGCAAGGAATCGTATAGTTCTCCACCATCAGCCTTACCTTCTCGTAAGCTCCTTTATCAACAATGCTCTCTTTGATTGTGCCGCTGAGAAGAAGTTCAAAAAACTGATTAGAGCGATCAGGATCCCCTTGAGTTAAGTGGAGGACAACTTGCTGTAAATCTCTAAAGGTCGAACGGGTAATAGGAAGACAAAAAATTCTTTGTAGGTGAACATTCAGTTCGTTAGCAATTTGTTCGTTTATCATGATAATTCCTTAATCATATTTAGAAGTTCTTCGATCACAATTCCCTTTTCGGTCTCTCTCAAACGAGTTTTTACTCTGAGGACATCTCTTTTCAGGTCTTTTAATAGAGTGGAGATTTTCTCAAGGGGAGAGCGGCCCCTTCTATCTTCTTCGGAGAGAGGAAAAGCTTTTCGGATTTCGTGCAAAATTTCTTTCTTAGCCTCGCCGCTATAGCGAGAGATGATGAGCTCTTTCGTTCCTCTTTCTCCTTTTCGGGCAGCAAGGGTGTAAACGGCTTGGCGAGGCATTCTCTCCACTTTGGTTTGCAGCTCCTTAGGAAGAGAGAGATAAAATTCGTAATATTGCCAAAAATTGTAAGGGGTCTGCCGGTTGCCATAAGTGGCAATGAGCCAACGGGAAAAGGCGCCGTCACGGTAGCGAGCTAAAATAGCATGGGCTTGTTTGATCCTTTCGCCATGCAAAAGAGCTGCCTGGGCACTAATCGCTTTGACTTCGGTTGTAATCGCTAAGAGTCTTTCAAGATCCCCTTGGGCTTGCGCCTCTTGGCCATACTCTTCGACAATTTTCTCGATGATGAGGCGCTCTTCTTCGCTCAAAGCAGAGAGGCGAAAAACTCCAGAAAAACTTGAAAGCCCTCCATCACTTGCCCGCTTTGCTAGTTGGGTCATCTTTTGGGAAGGATCTTTTTTTCCCAATCGTTGTTCGAGAAGTGAATTAAGACTTTCTGCCATGACGTTTCAAGCGCTCCAAAATTTCTTCGACAACATGGCGGAAATCAAGAGCCGCCCGAGCATCTGGTTGTGTCTCAAAGACAGGTTTGCCAAAGACAGAGGCCTCAGAAACTGCGATGTCACGCCTGACCTTAGTCTCAAGGGCCTTTTTAGGAAAAGCTTGATTGATCACTTCGAGAAAGGCTTTATTGCTTTTTCCTCGTGAATTCCAAAAAGAAAGTAGAACTCCAAGCACTTGTACGGTGTGCCTTTCTCCCATTTGACGGAGAAAAAGAGAGAGACGCTCCAAACCTTTGACACTGTAAAACTCAGGCGTTGCACAGATAAGGGCATAATCAGAAGCGATTAGAGCCGACTCTGTTAACCAACAAAGAGAAGGAGGGGTGTCGATAATAATCTTATCGTAATGAAGGGGAGCCAAAATTTCTTTTAGCCGCTCATGCGAATAGCGGTCATGAGCTAAAGAGCCTGTCACCTCTACCCGTTCCAAAAAGGTATCAGCCGGAATCAGGTGAAGATTTTCTATGTCTGTTTTTAAAATGACATCTTCAACAGGCGCCTCCCTCTGCAAAACAGGTGCCAAGCTTGTGTGTTCATCGGGATCAAAGCCAAGCCCTGTTGTGAGATTAGCTTGAGCATCAAAATCGATGAGGAGAACCTTTTTTTGGTGATATTTCGCAAGAGCTGCTCCCAAATGCAGGGCAGAAGAGGTCTTTGCAGTTCCCCCTTTAAAGCTAGCAACAGAAAGAGTTGGCATGACTATTGTCCTTTCCAAGGAGAGGTAAGACTCTTGTTTCTCCGCTCCTCCTCGATTCTTGTCAAGAAGTCGTCGAGCTTAATCTCTCCAATAACTTCCATTTCTCTTGTCCTCAAGTTGATGGTGCCATGCTCCATCTCTTGATCACCCACAGTAAGGATGTAATTAACTTGGTTAACTTGAGAGTTTCTCACTTTTTTAGAGACCGATTCATTAGAGTCATCGATAGCAGCGTGGAAACCTTTCTCTTTAATTTTCTTTAGCAGCTGCTCAGCATAAGGAACATGGCGATCGGCAACAGTTAAAATTTCGACTTGTCTTGGGCTTAGCCAAAGAGGGAATCTGCCAGCAAAATGTTCGATCAGCGTTCCAAAAATTCTCTCTACCGAGCCAAAGAGGGCTCGGTGAAGCATGACGGGACGTTTTCTTGAACCATCAGCAGCGGTATATTCCAAATCAAATTTTTGTGGGAGAGACATATCGAGCTGAACAGTCCCACATTGCCAGGTTCTTCCTAAGGCATCTTTGATATGGAGGTCGATTTTAGGTCC
>JAGVKY010000224.1 GCA_020050175.1 Parachlamydiales bacterium | reverse complement strand
CATTTTCATCTTTCAAAAGGATAATTTTTTTGCTATCCCCTGACCAAAAAAACTGAATGATTTCAGGTGTTTTAAAGAAAGTTAACTGCTTAAGGGATGAATCTCCCTTAACAGGCATAATAGCGACATTTGCAATTCCGAATTCATCTGCTCCTACCTTTGCAATCAGCTTTCCATTAGGGCTAATTTTTGCAGAGATAAATTCAGGGGTGCGGAAGAGCATTTCTTTAGTAATCTCTGAATATAAATTTTTTGTTCCTGTAATTGCCCTAAATATCGTCAATAAAGTTAAGAAAATCCTGTTCATATTCTATTACTTTTCTTTTTTAATACTAATAAATGCATCCCCATAGAACTCCAAGCCTCTTTATCTTCACGATATGATTTTAATTCCTCATAGGCTTTGTCTAAATTGACTGGAACCTGATAAGTGCGATGCACAAGGGTCAGAAATAAAAGACCATAATTGAAATAGATCTCTCGCGCCCTCTTCCCTTTAGACTGTATACCCCCACAGAAGATATTTCCCTTTGCATCCAAGTTGCTAAAAACTACCTCATAGAGGCCGCTCAATGGAGATTTTCCATCTTCAAAGGTTTGCAATAGATCAAGAGTTATGCGGCGGTTTCCACTTCGGTTTTTTAACTGACTTTCTGCTGCCAACGCCAGCGCTTCATCTATTGCAGTAATAGGATGAGAAGTCCTTCTAGCCTTATCATATGCATCGATGATGAGAACATGACCATTAGTTGAAAGATATCGGGCGGCTTCCTTTAGAGCTATCACTGGATCATTGAGATGCTGCAAGACCAGACGAAATAAAATGATGTCGGCTGAATCAATCAATTGAGGCTCGAAAACTTCAGCATCACCCTCGCGAAAAGTGACATTATCTCTACTATTGCGCTCTTGAGCTTGCGCGACAGATAGGGGAAGTTTTTCGATCCCTAGAAATTTTTTTCCTTGAAACTGGTCAGCAATCTTAGCAATATAGGCGCCATTTCCACATCCGATTTCTAGAATCCTTTTAGAGGATTGCCACCAATCAGCATTTGCAAACCATTGCACTTCTGAATCAAAAAAAAGTTTGGCCTGGCCTTCAAGAAAGACATCCCAAAGTTCTGCGGTATCGGCCTTTTCCAATAGCCCCAGACAATCTGCTTTATTGTACTCAATTAGGTTATTCAATGACATATCCGGCCCCTGAGCGCTTATCTCATCTGCTTTTAACTGCCTTGGAATCAAGGAATTATAATCAACATCTGCAACTGTATGATAGCTTACATGCAAAAAAAACTCCTATTAATGAATAACTCTATATTATGACTTTATTAGATTTTTGTTCTTGCCGTAATTAATACGGTAAGCTCTTGCAGCCAAGTGTGGAATTTGTATACACTCCAGACATGAGCCCTAAAACCATTCAGAAAAATGTTCGATTGATATCCCGCATATTTGATGAGCAGGAGAGTTTTTTGGGGGAACATGCAGATCGAGATAATATTTCTATATATAATGAGCTGGTTTCTGAAGAGGTCCAACTCTATGGTCCAGCTAGCGGCCAGGTAGTCACAGGGATAGCCGCGCTGAAACAACTTGATCGAGGATTCCAACAATCCTACCCTGGCTCAAAATTTGAAGTAGAAGAGATTTTTGGTCATGGCGATGAAGTAATTGTCCGTTGGACATGCAAAGGGATATACAAAGAAGGTTACAAAGGGATTTCGCCGAAGAAAAAAGAGTTCTGCATTTGGGGAATGACCACCTACCGTATTATCAAAGGGAAAATTCAGGAGATCCGGCAATTTTGGGACAGGCTGGGGATTCTTGAACAAATTGGTGAAGTCCAGGTTCGTACAGATCCAGTAAAACCTGGCTATTATTCGGACCTTTTAAAAGGTCTCGGCATGGAAAAGTACTTGGAGAAAGCCTCGCTTCTTTCCCATAGAGAACGGGAATGCTTGGAGCTTTTGCTCCAAGGCAAAACGGCAAAAGAAACAGCAGCGATTCTTGCCCTTTCGCACCGTACCGTGGAATCCTATTTTGAAAATATCAAGAAAAAGCTGAAATGTTCTAATAAGGGGCAGCTATTTTCAACAGCAGAGATCCTAAAAAAACTTGAATTGCTCTAAGGACTATGCAATTTCCTTTCCAAATGCTCGGGATGGGACTCCCCTTCGGCAGAGACTGCGTCTCCTGTCCTACGGGCCGGTCTACGCTGGCTTCGCATGCTCAGCAACAGCTCCGACTTCGAGTCCCGACACAAGCCAAACTTTTGGCTTGTTTCCCTCGAGTTGCTCGGGACGGGACTCGAACCCGTACGGGATTACTCCCAAGGGATTTTAAGTCCCTTGTGTCTACCATTCCACCACCCAAGCAGTAAAAAAAACCTGTCCACCTGACCCGCCTTCAGACAATTTTTGGACGGCAGATCTAGAGGAAGCGTTCTGCAAATTTATTGATTTTTCGCGAAATTCATAGCCGAAGGCATCTATTAATGAGCGAAAAAACGATAAATTTGCCAGCGCCTCTCTCGGAGACGCCTTCAAAAATTGTCTGAAGGCGGGTCTCTGATGGACAGGACAATTTTAATAGGAAATCTGGTTATCTTTCACCAAATTTTTCCAAAAAATGAAAATTTCCCCTTCTCTTCAGCCGTACTAAAGGATGTGCTAGTCACCACTTCTACAGCTTCAGTCGAAACTCTATGGATTTCGCCACCTTCAGATTCGGGAGGGAGCTCTTCTCGCGTTTGCTCGTCTTCCTCAAAGACTACCTCTTCGGTCTTCTTTTTGCGGGAGCGCTTTGAAGTCTCCTCTTCCTCTTCTATGGGACTCGGGATGACGTCGCTTCCTTCCTTAGCT